>CAUDRD010000067.1 GCA_958451705.1 uncultured Oscillospiraceae bacterium | reverse complement strand
CCACAAAAGACGGCATTTATCAGGTTCCCATTCAGATTCGCAGTGCAGACAGCAACGCTGAATCAGAACAAAGTAAATTTTTTTACGAGGCAGCCCTTTTAGAGATTAAAAGCGGAAAGAAATATCTGACTGTGGCTTCACTGTCATCAATTGCCGGATTTGAATTTTACTACTATACAAACGGCTCAGTATCAGGCTCAACCAAAGCCGCAGAAAAAGTGAAAAATATTAAAATAGGCGACAGAACTTATCCTGCGGGATATAAGATTCCCCTTAACGGAAGCGGTCAGCTTGTGGGAATAGTGATGGAAATTCCCTTTACCGATGTATCGGTTTCAGCAAGGATATATATTGATTACGACAACTGTAAATACATTCCCGAAGAAGATTCAACTCAAGGGGCTACCTCCGGTTCATCTAAGTTTGAACTTCCTACATCTTCAGGAGGAAGCTCTTATACCTACAACTATCCCTATGCTCTCAAGCAGCCCACAGCGGGAGAAAACAACAATACAGATAAAAAATATGATTATACATATGAATCGGAGCTTTCGGAAGAAGCGGTATCGGACAAATACAACACCGCCACAGAGAAAGATAGCAATGAAGTTACTACAGCCGCACAGCGTTCAAAAAGGGACGATGGAAGCACAGGCGTTATAATCGGCGGAGTTATATTAGGCGTTATTCTGATAGGTTTAGCAGGCTGGGTGATAATCTCAAAAGCTAAAGAGGGTAAAAGATAATAGCGGCTGATACATAAATAATAATACTATTAAGGATTTAACAGGGCATAACACAATATGCTTCTCTAATGAGAACTGTTCAAAAAAAACTTTTCAGAAGAAAGCATATAAGAATCTGTTTTGTCGTTAATTTTAGTGTCCACAGATGCCGCAGCAATTATAATTAAAGCGCATATAAAAAATAAAATTACATATTAAAAAACACGAGAACCGCAGTTTAATTACTGCGGTTCTTTTTAGCTATTGACTTTTGAAGTCTGAACACCTAAACGGTTCATTATAAACGCCGGAACGTCTTTAATATCAAGATGAAAAACATATGCTACTTCCTGATTTACAATTCTTTCAGCCTCTTCCAGCACATGCTGATCGGAAAAGTGAAGGTGCTTTCCTTTTTTTCCTACCTCTCTGCGTTTTTCATGAAGCTCTGATATAAGCTTTATTATATCAGCTCTGTTGCCAGCGTGGAGCACCTGAGAAAATTTTTCCTGCCTTGCACGGTCGTCGCTGACCCAAATTGTATCACACTCAGGTACAGCATCTAAAACCGTATAAATCTCTTCTTCCGAAAGCAGATTTCTCATTCTTCCGTCTCCCTTTTCAACGGGAACAAATATTTGGGACTTGTTTTCGTAAACAGGGCTCAGCACATAGTATACCGTTCCGCCGTTTCCGCCAAAATCCTCTTTTCTGATTTCATCAATTTTGCACACACCTGTTCCGGCATGCATTACCATATCTCCGGCAGCATACATCAAAAACATCTCCTTTTCTTATTTGTATTTGCCGTATTAAATCTATCAGGCATTTAAAACCATAAAAAATACAGCTGCCATAACATCACTTACGCTCTGCCATGAAAACTGCACGTTGTTACAATATTATTTTATCATTATACAATATTTTTTTCAAATGGTCATTTTAAACAAATCAGATTAAAACAGGCGCACCTACAGAATAAGAAGATGTCAATTTTACTCCTTAAACATAAACTCAGCCCATGTTCCCTTGTATTCGCTGAGGTTGTCACCCCAGTAAATGAGCTTGTCAATATATTGAGCACATCGCCTCTCAACCGGCTCACGGCAATTTTCAATCCCATATCTTTTTACAATTGCCGTAAGCTCATAAATTGGAAGTCCCAAAGCGTGCCTTTTTGTGTGAACGGTGCTGCAAGCCTGACCGACTGCATGACACAGAGCTTCATCTACCGGCGAATCTATCTCTTTTGCCATGGCGTGACAGTTTAGTATAGCTTTCTTTGCCTCAGGCATTTTTATCTCACCTGATGCCCACCTTTTTGCTTCTTCCAGAGCCTTAAATGGACGTTTATCGTTTGGATATTTCTCTAAAAGTTCCCTTACACAGTCACCGGATAGGTCAAGTGCCCAAAGTACAACAGTTCTGCGGTTCTGATTTTCAAAAAGCATAGAAATCTCCTGAAGAACAGGGCTTTCTTGAGAAAACAGTATCTGATTTTTTCTTTTCATTCTCGCCTTTACGTCGTCAAGCCAGTCCATATCTGAGCCTCCACTTTATAAGCCTTAATAATTTGAGTACAGATATTTTATCACGGGCATAGTTTTATTTCCATAGTTTGTGAAATAAAAGCAGCACCCTTTCGGATGCTGCGTAAATAACATATAAACTGTTATCTCTTGGAGAACTGGGGAGCACGACGTGCACCTTTGAGGCCGTATTTCTTTCTTTCCTTCATTCTCGGGTCACGAGTAAGGAATCCAGCCTTCTTGAGAGTGGGACGAAGAGCCTCATCGTACTGAAGAAGAGCACGGGAAAGGCCGTGACGGATTGCGCCGGCCTGTCCTGTAACACCGCCGCCGTTTACACGGCAAACAATGTCAAACTTCTCAGTTGTGCCTGTGAGGGCAAGAGGCTGACGAACAATAAGCTTAAGGGTTTCAAGTCCGAAATAATCGTCGATATTTCTGTCGTTGATTGTTATGTTACCTGTTCCGGGATAAACACGAACTCTTGCGACAGATTTCTTTCTGCGGCCTGTACCGTAGAAATAGGGATTTGTATCGTACATTTCATCTGCCTCCATTCATTAAAATGCCCACTCTTCGGGCTTCTGGGCTGCCTGAGTGTGCTCAGCGCCCTTGTATACTCTGAGTCTGCGCATTGCGTTGCGGCCGATTGTGTTAGCGGGAAGCATTCCCTTAACAGCCTTCTCAACAGCAAACTCGGGCTTTGTCTTCATAAGAGTACCGTACTTAACCTCTTTGAGGTTACCGATATATCCGGTGTGACGGTAATACATTTTCTGCTCTAATTTGTTGCCTGTAAGAACAACCTTCTCAGCGTTGATAATGATAACGGAATCTCCGCAGTCAACGTTGGGAGCAAATGTCGGCTTGTGCTTTCCGCGAAGAAGAGCGGCTGCCTGAGCTGCTACACGGCCAAGGGGCTTATCAGCTGCATCAAGCACATACCATTTACGGGTAACTTCGCCCGCTTTAGGCATATAAGTTGACATAAACTTACCTCCAATATTTCTCATACTATTTTTCATTGCCCGATTATATTACCACAGTACAAAGCACATGTCAACACCAAATTTTTGATTTTTTAATTTAGATTTTGAATGCTCTTTTTTTCTCCCATTTTCTCCGTTTTTCATATCAAATGCTCACTAATGAAAAACGAAAAAATTTTTAACAGTTTATCCATATGATTTTAAACTCTTTTATGTTATTCTATTTTTACGGAAGGGTTGATAATATATGCAAAAACTTTTGGGCTACGTTCGCTGTGCCCTTGATAAATATAAAATGATAGAAGAAGGCGACCGCATTGCCGTAGCTGTTTCAGGCGGTAAAGACAGCGTTGCGCTCCTTGCCGCTTTAGGCGCAATCAGACGCTTTTACCCTATAAAATTTTCACTTACTGCAATAACAATAGATCCTTGCTTTAACGGCCAGGAGACGGATTATTCCCCCATCGAAAAGCTCTGTAAGGAAATGGATATCCCCTACATAATTAAAAGAACGGAGCTGGGTACCATAATTTTTGAAACGAGAAAAGAGAAAAATCCCTGCAGCCTGTGTGCGAGAATGCGCCGTGGACTGCTCCATGACACGGCAAAAGAAGCCGGATGCAACAAAATAGCCCTCGGTCATCACCTTGACGACGCCGCCGAAACCTTTATGATGAACCTTTTCAGCGGCGGAAGAATCTCATGTTTTTCTCCCGTTTCATATCTTTCCCGAAAAGATCTTTACATGATACGTCCCCTTGTACTTGCAAGAGAAAGTATAATATCCTCGGCAGCTCAAAGGAACAACCTTCCCGTTGTAAAAAGCCGCTGTCCTGCCGACGGCGTAACCCACCGCCAAAAAATGAAGGATTTTTTAGTATCCTTGGAAAAGGATTATCCCGGTATTCAGGAAAAAATTGTTTCTGCAATGACCCTTGCGGATATCGACCGCTGGGGTGAAATAAATCCAAATACAAAAAATAAATAAAATAGACTCTAAGGAGGTCAAAACTATGTTCTGTAGAAATTGCAAAGCTCATATTGACGACGGTTCACTTTTTTGTATGCACTGCGGAGCTCCCCAGGGAAACACTGGAAATACTCCCCCTCCATACTATAACGCACCTGTACAGGAAAAAATTGATCCTATTTATAAAATAGGCGGATTTGTACTGGGACTTTTTACATTCCCCACAGGATTTATTTCAGCAATTATAGCTTTGGTTTTTTATGTGGTATATAAGCCCGACCAGCCCCAGAAAGCTTCTGAAATAGGCAAATGGTCCCTTATAGGCATTGCCGCTTCTCTTGTTCTCTCTGTACTGCTTGTTATACTGGGCATACTTTTCGTTACCGGACTTGCTTCTACGGTGGCTCAGGCATTTTCGGCAGCAGCATAAAAACAATTAAACCTAAAGCCTGCGAATAGGGTTCAACCTATTTTGCAGGCTTTTTGTTTACAATATAAATAATGAAAAGTAAAATTTTATCTCTCTTTAGACTTCGATATCAAGAAAATCTTTTTAGAGAAGCCTCCTCGCTTCTGCTGTTTTTTGTCTTTTATCTCCATCAGTTCATCGGCAGCATATCCCCTTGCTTCACAAATAGCATATATAACCTCGAGAATATCTGCCAGCTCTTCAATCTCTTTACTCTGCCTGTACTCACGCACCTCTTCGCCGAGCTTTTTGTCCAGCTCATGCAAATACTCTTTGTGTGAAAGTATTTTTGTTTTTGGAATATAACCTTCCTCTATAATCATATCCGGTATTTTGTCCCGCACAAGCTTATTATATTTCATAAACCTTCTCCCCACATATATAACTGATAAAACAAAAAGAGTCTGACTAAATAAATTCATCAGACTCTTTAACTGTTACTGATTCTGTGACACAGGAAACAGAGTCTATTTTTTTGCCTTGGTTTCCTGCTGATAAAAACTTTCAATAGCTGTCCAAGCCGAGCTTGTTTTAGCCGTAGTGACAAGAATTATATATTCACCTTTATTGAGGAATATGGTGTTTTCCACTTTATCATATTCATAGCTGTTAAGCACGTCAAAGGTTTTAAGCTTTAAATTCAGTCTGTCTCCAACAGCAACCATAACCTCTTCGGATTTATTTACATCCGCAAGCTTGAAGACTGCTATTTCATCAGCATTATTCTGTTTTGTACTTGTATAAACAGTTGAATCGGCAATAACATCAGAAGCAAAACCGAAATGATTAAGAACCTGCTCATTATCAAGAGATACATAATCTTTCATTCCGATTGATTCCCTGATGGCATCAGCTATTTCCGAGGTGTTCTCGGCTATAATCACCTGCGAACCGTCAACATGAGTTGCACCTATTTCGTCAAACAGATCGCCGAAATGGACCAGTGCAAAAACTGCACAGCCAATTAAAACCAGCACTGCGACAAAACAGGCTATTACAGCCTTTCTGCTCATAGTCTGTAACTCACTCCATAAACGCAAACTTCAAGGTAATTATATCACCGGGCACATAAAAAGTCGTTTCAAAACGGTTACAAAGTAAACAAATTCTGTAATTTTTAGTCCCTTGCCTTTGTATCAATTTCTTCTTGAAGGGTCTTAAGGAGCTCATCAACGGCTACTGCACCTATATCTCCCTGGCCTCTCTTACGCACGGAAACTGTTCCGGCAGCCTCTTCTTTTTCGCCTACAATAAGCATATAGGGAACTTTCTGAAGCTGTGCCTCACGGATTTTATATCCGATTTTTTCCGGTCTGTAATCTGCTTCAACTCTGAGACCTCTGTCGAAAAGCTCTTTCTTTACCTTTTCAGCATAGTCGTTATACTTCTCTGAAACGGGAAGAATACGAACCTGTTCGGGAGCAAGCCACAGCGGGAAGGCTCCGGCATACTTTTCAATAAGCAGAGCAAGGGTTCTCTCGTAGCAGCCGATTGAAGTACGGTGGATAATATAGGGATTCTTCTTTGTACCATCACGGTCAACATACTCCATACCGAACTTTTCAGCAAGCATCTGGTCAATCTGAATTGTAATAAGAGTATCCTCTTTGCCGTGAACGTTTTTAATCTGGATATCAAGCTTCGGGCCATAGAATGCAGCCTCACCTACACCGATTGCATAGGGGATCTGAAGATGGTCGAGTATTCTCTTCATTGCACCCTGAGCCTCGTCCCACTGCTCGGGAGTACCGATATATTTATCACGGTCGTTGGGATCCCACTGGGAGAAACGATAGGAAACATCCTCATAGAGACCCAGCGTCTTAAGCATGAAGATTGCAAGCTCAAGGCAGTTTTTGAACTCGCCCTCAAGCTGCTCCGGAGTACACATAAGATGTCCTTCTGAAATTGTGAACTGACGAACTCTTATAAGTCCGTGCATCTCACCGGAAGCCTCGTTTCTGAAAAGAGTTGAGGTTTCGTTATATCTGAGAGGAAGGTCACGGTATGAACGGCTCTTATTAAGATATGCCTGATACTGGAAGGGACATGTCATGGGACGCAGTGCGAAAACTTCATCGTCCTTTTCCTCATCGCCAAGTACAAACATTCCTTCTTTGTAGTGATCCCAGTGACCGGAGATTTTATAAAGGTCGCTCTTTGCCATAAAGGGAGTTTTTGTAAGAAGCCAGCCTCTCTTCTGCTCCTCATCCTCAACAAAACGCTGAAGAAGCTGAATGACTCTTGCGCCTTTGGGAAGCATAATGGGAAGTCCCTGACCGATTACCTCTGAGGTTGTGAAAAGCTCAAGCTCTCTGCCCAGTTTATTGTGGTCACGCTTTTTAGCCTCTTCCACAGCTGTAAGATAAGCCTCAAGCTCAGCCTGCTTCGGGAAAGCTGTACCGTAAATACGCTGGAGCATCTTATTCTTTGAATCGCCTCTCCAGTAAGCGCCTGTGCAGCTTGTAAGCTTTAAGGCCTTTATCTTTGAAAGGTCCATGAGATGAGGTCCGGCGCAAAGCTCTGTAAACTCACCCTGTCTGTAAAAGGAAATAGGCTCTCCCTTATCGGCATGCTCCTTAATGAGCTCAACTTTATAAGTTTCTCCCTTTTCTTCCATAAGGGCAATTGCCTCTTGGGGAGAAAGCTCAAATCTTTCGATAGGGGGATTTTCCTTTATTATCTTCTTCATCTCACCCTCGAGCTTTTGGAGAACCTCGGGAGTAAATGTAACGTCGGAATCAAAATCATAATAAAAACCGTTGTCAACGGCAGGTCCTATTGTAAGCTTTACCTCGGGATAAAGTCTTTTTACCGCCTGAGCAAGTACATGGGATGCGCTGTGACGGAATGTCTTTTTACCGTCCTCATCGTCAAAGGTAAGTATAGCTACCTCGCAGTCATCTGTAAGCACGGTGCGAAGATCCTTTACCTCACCGTTAATTTTGCAGGCACAAGCAGCCTTGTAAAGTCCCATGCCAAGA
>CAUDRD010000066.1 GCA_958451705.1 uncultured Oscillospiraceae bacterium | reverse complement strand
GGGAGGTTGTGTAGTCGGTAGCCATGAAGATAGCTCCTAAAAGAAGACCTCCGCCGAGGATCTCATACATCATGAAGGTAAAGTTTCCGCCGCCGGCAATGAGCATAATAACTGCGACAGTTCCGACGTAAAGGACAGGAATAAGGGGAGAAATAACCTTTCTTGCGAAGAGGTAAATACCGCCGAGGATAAGTGCTACTGCGCAAACTTCACCAAGGCAGCCCTGACGCTGGCCAATGAACATCTCCATAAGGCTCGGAAGTGACTGATTTGCTTTAAGAGCGGCAGCAGAGACATCGCCTGCGTTGAACATAGTAGAAATTTCCGCAAGAGGAGAAGCACTTGTTACAGCGGCAACGCCTTTCAGTGCGCTGGGCTGAGCCCAGGTTGACATTGCGGTGGGGAATGAGGACATAAGAACGATTCTTCCCACAAGAGCGGGGTTTACGAAGTTCTGACCGATTCCGCCGAAGAACTGCTTTACAACTACTATTGAAACAACGGCGCCGATTGCAGCCATCCAAAGGGGAATATCAACAGGCAGGTTAAAAGCTAAAAGCATACCTGTTACAATTGCACTTAAATCTCCGATTGTGTTACTGCGTTTCATGATTTTGCGGCTTATGTACTCGGAAAGTACGCATGTTACAACTGTAACTGCGGTAACCGCAAGGGTTTTAGCGCCGAAAATGATAACTGAGGCTATCAGAGCGGGCATAAGGGCGATTATAACATCAAGCATTATACCCGTGGTAGTTTCTCCGGAGCGTACATGGGGAGAGGCGCTTACGGTAAATTTTCTTTGTTTCTGCATTTCCATTTTACTTTCCCTCCGCTTCTCTTACTACGGATTTTGCAAGACGCATGTATTGTACAAGGGGTCTGCCGGAGGGGCAGGAATAAGCACAGCTGCCGCATTCCATGCACACGTTAACACCGATTTTCTTAAGGGAATCGGCATCCTTGATTTTTGCATATCTCTCAATGAGAGTAGGCATAAGACCCATGGGACATACGCTTACGCATCTGCCGCATCTTATGCAGTCACGTTCTTTTTTAACGTGAACGTTGTTTTCGGCAAAGGCCAAAATAGCGTTGTTGTTTTTGAGAACGGGATATGTGTCGTCGTGAAGGGCAATACCCATCATGGGGCCGCCCATAAGCAGTTTATAGGGCTCAGCCTTATATCCGCCGCAGAAATCTATAATCTCATTAATGGGGGTTCCGATTGCAACTCTCACGTTCTTGGGTTCCCTAATGGCGGAGCCATCAACGGTAATAGAGCGGCTTACAAGGGGCTTTCCGGTTTTCATGTAACGTGAAATAAACGCTACTGAGCCTACGTTCATTACAACGCAGCCAACGTCTGCCGGAAGCTTTCCGGGGGGCACTTTTCTGCCTGTTGCAGACTGGACCATAACTTTTTCTGCACCCTGGGGGTAACGTGATTTAAGGGTCATAAGCTTAACTGTATCGCCTATATCCATTTCGTTGTCGGCGATATTTTTAAGGACTTTAATTGCCTCGGGCTTATTATCCTCTACGGCTATGATAATCTGTTTAAAGCCGAACATTTCTTTAAGCAGATATACTCCGTTGAGAATATCCCAGGAATTGTCTACGCACTCACGAAAGTCTACTGTAATGTAGGGCTCGCACTCCGCTGCATTTACAACGAGAGTGTCGATGTTCTTGCTTTCATCGAATGCAAGCTTTACATGGGTGGGGAAACCTGCGCCTCCGAGTCCCACAAGCCCTGAAGCACGTACGGCTTTAAGAAAATCCTCTTTTGTTTCAACAACTGGAGGTTTTACACCGTCCCACACCTTCATCTCACCGTCAGATTCAATTACAACTGCCTTTGACGCAGCTCCGTTTGTGAGCTTGATGTCTGCAATAGCTTTTACAGTTCCCGAAACCGTAGCGTGAATGGGAGCACTGACAAACTTGTCGCTGTCTCCTACCACCTGACCGATTTCCACCTTGTCTCCGGGTTTTACCGTGGGAGTGCACGGTGCGCCGATATGCTGCTGCATTGGCAGAATCACTTTTGCGGGAGCGGGCATACGCACGCTCTCAAGGGCAGATGTGTTCTTATGGTGAGCGACACTTACCCCTCCGCGTCCACGAACAACGGGTTTTAGAACTCCGTTGAGATTGTCGTGTTTCATTCTTTCAACTCCTTTGAGCTTTCGCTCGAATATGGTACATATATATGCAATGCCGAAGGGTCAATTGAGAAAAAAGCGTTTCTGCTTTTTCAGTACAGGCAGTAAAATTTTAAATATACTGCCTGTTACAAGACCCGTTATAACGGCAAAAACAAGCATAACCGGGGCATAGCCGAAAGTTGCGGCAGTGCCCATTAAAAATGTGGCCGCAATAAGCTGACCTAAATTGTGGGCACAGGCGCAGATTATTCCTATGCCGGAAAAGCCGAAAGGTGATTTTTTGCTTCTCAGAAGAAAATACATTACAACAGTGCTGAGCATTCCGCCGCAAAAGCTCATTAAGGCAGCGGAAAAGCCTCTTGTGATAAATGCAAAAAGAGCTTTGGCCGCTGTAATACCCAAAGCGCAGGGAAGACTGATGCTTTCCGCTGCAAACATTGTGATTATATTTGAGAATCCCGGCTTTGCTCCTGGAGGAAGTCCCGGAATAGGGGGAATCATGCTTTCAAGAAAAGAAAATGCGAGAGCCTGAGCTGTTAGAATTCCTATCAGTGCGGTTTTCGCTGTTTTTTTATCTATGTTTACCTTCATCTATGCCTCCGGGAAAAACTTAATAGGCAATAACGTCAACGGGAGAAGCTTCACCTGACACTATTCTAACAAGAACTCCTGCGGGAAGACAAGCGGCCGTATCGCCTTTATGGGAAAGAGCCCCTGCCGCAATACAGATTTTGTCATGGCACTGGGAAGATACAAATTTTATCTCTCCGTTCTCCGCCAGTATTTCACATTTTATGCCGCTTTTTGTGTTGTCTATTACAAAGCGCTCACTTTGACCTTCTTTAAGCTCAACAGTTTTATAAACCTCTCCGTCTACGATGATTTCACCTTTGAGACTGTCGCCGGAATCAAAACGCAGAAGAAAAAACATTATTGCAGCTATTGCCGCGACGGATAATATCAAAATTAAATCGCCCTTGCCAAAGAGCTTTCTTTTTTCCATAGTTTTTTCGCTTTCCTAAAGGATTAATACCATTAATTCAAAGTAAAATCTTTTTCGGTTATCTGAAGTGAATCCTTTATGCCGTCGGTTGTGTAAACCTTCTTGTCATGGGTAACGAATATGCCTTCAGCACCGTACTTTTCGAGAAGGGGTAGACTCTTTTCGTAGCCCAGCACAAAGCAGGCTGTTGAAAGGGCGTCGCTTAAAGCTCCGGAAGAGGAAATTACCGTCACACTGGAAAAGCCGCTGTCGGCGGGGTAACCTGTCTGGGGATTTAAAATATGGTGGTAGGTTTTACCGTTTTCTGTAAATGTACGTTCGTAGTCTCCGGAAGTGGATATGTAGCTTTCGTTAACTGACAAAGCGCTGAAAATATCCGAAGATGTGCCGAAGGGATCTCTTATTCCGACTTTCCATTCTCCGCCGGAAGGATTATCACCATAAACCAGTATGCTGCCTCCCGCAGAGATAACTGCGCTTTCAACTCCGTTTGCTTTTAAGATATCCACTGCCTTGTCGCACATATATCCTTTGCCGATTGCCCCTAAGTCAATTTGCTGACCCTTAGAAAGGGTAATTGAATTTGAGGTGAGGGTAACTTTTTCATATCCTACTGTTTCCAAAGCTTTTGCAAGCTCTTCTTCAGAGGGAACACGGGCTTTATCAGTTCCGATATTCCAAAGTCCTGTAAGGGCTCCGACGGTCATGTCATATGCTCCTTCGCTGTCTGCTGAAATCTGCTGGGAGAGGGTAAAGAGCTTATAAAGCTCCTCGGAAATTTCGCCGCTGCCATCTTTGTTTATTTTTGCTATACTGGAAGATTCAGAAAGTCTCGAAAGAAGCTGAGACTCTGAGTTTTCAACGGTTTCTCTTATTTGCTTAGCAGCTTTTTCCTTTTCGCCACCGTAGAGTTTTACCGAGAAAACCGTTCCCATAGCGAGGAAGCTTTCTTCATAAGGGGAATTTCTTTTACTGAAATATATTATCCCAAAAACTGCTCCTGCGACAATTGCGACAGTTAAAATTACGGAAATTATTTTTGATACTTTTGAATTTTTCACTTTAAACTTTCCTTTTAATTTAGTACCAGTATATTTTAAATGATTTTGTTAAAAAATTCAACAACTTATGAGGAAACATATACCACTTTTACAAATTTTTTATAAAGGAAAAATGCTTCTGGCATTAAAACAGATGATATACGTTTAAGGAAGCTGAAAATAGTGTTCGGATTTAATTTTAATAATGACACATTATTTCAAAAATGATATAATACTCGAGAAATACAGGGCGGTATACGTCCTTAGAGATACGGAAATTATGAAGCGAAAATATGTATTTTTCGCAAAAGGAGCTGAATAAAATGAATTTTGATTTTTTCATGCCTGTAAAGGTCATAAGCGGAAAAGGAGCCGTCCTTAAAAGTGGCGATGAGTTTAAAAAGAGGGGCAAACGTTTTTTAATAGTCACCGGCGGAAGTTCAGGGGTAAAAAGCGGAGCTCTCGGAGATATATGTGCTGTACTTAAGGAAATCGGAGCAGAGTATAAAATCTACGATAAAATAGGCCCTAATCCTCTTATTGAAAAATGCCATGAAGCGGCTCAGATTGCCGTCAAAATGAACGCTGACTGCATTATCGGAATCGGAGGAGGTTCTCCCATGGATGCTGCAAAGGCGGTTTCTGTCTATGCTGTTCATAAGGAATGTTTTCCTGAGGATATATATGCGCTTCCTTCCGGTGCTGAGCACCTTCCTTTGATTCTTGTAGGCACAACCTCCGGCACAGGAAGTGAGGTTTCCGGAGTATCGGTGCTCACTAACGGCGCAACAGGCAGAAAAAAGAGTATAGGCGGAATTTATGCGGATATCTCTTTCGGATGCCCCGAATACACAAATACAATGCCTTATTCAGTAACCGTTTCAACGGCGGTGGACGCTCTTTCCCATGCAGTTGAAGGCTGGTTTTCACCTAAAATCAGCGACAGCGTAAAGGTTTTTGCCATAAAAGGACTGCCGATGATATATTCAGCTCTTAAAAAGCTTGTTGAGACAAAGGAGCTTCCCGACGAAGAGGGAAGGGAAGAGCTTTATTACGGCTCACTTTATGCGGGAATGGTTTTAAATGCCTGCGGAACGGCTTTCCCTCATCCCATGGGCTATGTTCTCACCGAGGACTACGGCTTCCCCCACGGATTTGCCTGCGGAGCTTTTCTCCCTGCATTTGTGGAGAGAGGAGAAAAATATGCTCCCGAAAAAGCAGGAGAGCTTTTTGAGCTCATTTCTTCCGATTTAGAAGAATTTACTGCTCTTCTTAAAAAAGCCGTGGATACTTCAAAGGTTTCCATGACCGAAGAACAGGCTCTCCAATATTCAAACCGCTGGGAAAATCAGAAAAACTTTAAGATTGTTCCCGGAGGCTATACAAAAGAGGATGCTTTCCAGCTTCTCAAAAAACTTTTTGTAAAATAATGCGGAGGAAAATATATGGCGCTTAAAGTTGAAGGACTTACTAAGAGCTTCGGAAAAAAGGTTGCTGTTGACAATCTCAGCTTCGAGATTACGCAGCCGGGAGTTTTCGGACTTATCGGCACTAACGGAGCCGGAAAAACTACCACAATCAGAATGATTCTGGGAATAATGCCCGCCGACAGCGGAACTGCCCTGTGGGACAGAAAGCCTATAACGAGAGAAACTCTTGCTTTCGGATATATGCCGGAGGAGAGGGGAATATACACTAAAAATAAAGTCCTCGAGCAGCTTGTCTATTTTGGAATGCTCAGAGGAATGAATAAAACCGACGCAACAAAGTCAGCTCTTCGACTTATGGATAAACTTGGAGTTTCCGAGTATAAGGATACGGTTGCGGAAAAGCTTTCAAAGGGCAACCAGCAGAAAATCCAGCTTATTGCCACCCTTATCCATGACCCGGTGCTTATCTTTTTAGACGAGCCTTTCAGCGGCCTTGACCCGGTTAACGCCATGGTCTTAAAGGAGCTTATTGAAGAGCTTACGGCAAAGGGAAAATACATTGTAATGAGCAGCCATCAGATGGATGTTGTAGAGGATTTCTGCAAGGATATAGTTATTCTCAATGAAGGAAAAACTCTGCTTCAGGGAAGGCTGCGTAAGATTAAAGAGGGCTACGGCCACACTAATCTCATAGTAAGCTGTACTGAGGATATATCGTCGCTTGCCTCTGAGGCGGGACTTGTTCTTTCCGATACAAGAGCAGGTGAGACGGAGTACAAAATTACAGGAGACGAAATGGCGCAGAGCTTTTTATCCCGCCTTTTAAAAGAAGGAATTTATCCCGTTAAATATGAGATAAAGGAACCCAGTCTCAACGAGATATTTATTGAAAAGGCAGGTGGAGTAAAATGAAGCAGATTTTTACCGTTTTCGCCTTTACCCTTAAAGATGCCATCAGGAAAAAGGCTTTTATAATTTCTACCGCAATAATTTTGGTTCTTATTATCGGCGGTTCGGCGGCGCTGGCTATTTTTATGGGAAGTTCCGATAAATCAGATGAAGAAACAGATTCAAACTCAGGAAAAAACGTCTGTTATTACCTTGACCAGCACAATGTACTTCCCGGTGCGGCTCAGGCTCTTTCTGTTCTTTACGACGTTAAGGAGATAACAGAAGGAGAAAAGGAAGACGTTATAGCTCAGATAAAAGAGGATAAAAGCATTTCTCTTTTAGAAGTGAGCGCAAAAAATTCCCAGCCCCTTGTGAAAGTATATTCAAAGGATTTCATGAGCGGAGCGGGAAGCAATATTACGGCGGTATCTCAGATAATAAACGAGGTTCATTCCATGAATGTACTTGTTGATTCCGGCGTTGACCCCGATCTTGTAATTCTTTCAAGGCAGCCCGTACAGTATGAAACAGTGTTCGCAGGTGAAATGAACACAAGCGCATATATTATAGGAATCGTCTTTACCCTTCTTATGTTCTTTGCAATTTACTATTACGGCTATGGCGTTGCCATGTCTGTGGCTACGGAAAAAACCTCAAGGGTTATGGAAACCCTCATAGTTTCCGCAAAGCCCTCAAGGATACTTTTAGGCAAATGTTTTGGCATGGGCGTTTTGGGAATTATCCAGTTTGCCATGATTGTTTTAACTGGAGCTGTTTGTTTGAAGTTTATAATTCCCTCTGAGCTTTTAGTTCAGGGTTCGGAATTTTCACTGAGCGTTTTAAACGCCAAAACAGTAGCGGTAATGTTTATCTATTTTGTTTTAGGCTACAGCCTTTTCGCCGTAATGAACGCCGTCAGCGGAGCCCTCGTAAGCAAAATAGAGGATTTAAATTCGGCTATGATGCCCGTAATGCTCCTTTCACTGGTGGGATTTTATCTTGGTTATTTTGTCAGCATTATTTCTCCCGGCAGCGGAATAGTGCAGAAAATAGCAATGTATCTGCCAATTTCGTCTCCGTTTATAATTCCTTCAAGTATGCTCAGCGGTTCGGTAGAGCCTTATCAGGTGGTAATTTCTGTTCTTATTCTTGCTCTTTCAGTAGTTGCTGTG
>CAUDRD010000065.1 GCA_958451705.1 uncultured Oscillospiraceae bacterium | reverse complement strand
GATACAGTAAGGTTATAACTCCGGTACTTGAATATTTTGACGTTTTCAGCGGTGAAAGCGCAGGCTTTGCACCGGAAAGTATGTATAAGCTTACGGATAATCACGGACGGCTTCTCGTTCTGCGTCCCGACAGCACAATGCCCATTGCCAGAATAGTAACAACACGTCTTCGTGAAGCGTCCCTTCCCATAAGACTTTACTATAATCAGAGCGTTTTCAGATGCCGCCAGAGCCTTGCAGGCCACGCCAATGAAACCGTCCAGTGTGGAATTGAGCTTATAGGCGCAAAGGGTCTCAGAAGCGACCTTGAGGTTATCTCCACCGCCATTGATGCTTTACAGGGCTGCGGTGCGGCAGATTTCAGAATAGAAATCGGTCATGCGGGATTTTTTAAATCCCTTGCCAATGCCCTTGATGCAGGCGACGATGTAAGAGAAGAAATAAGTGAGCTTATTGAATCAAAAAACTATGCCGCTCTTAACGATCTTCTCGATTCAATGCCACAGACCGATGTTACAGTAGCTTTAAAAAGACTTCCCCGACTTTTCGGCGGCGCTGAAATATTGGAAGAAGCGGCAAAGCTCTATAATTCTGAGGAAGCCCACAAGGCTCTTAAATATTTAGGTGAAATATATTCTTCACTTTCTCAGCTTGGTTTAGGTGAGAAAATAACAATAGACCTGGGTCTTGTACACAGAAGCAATTATTATACGGGCACTGTTTTCAGAGGCTATATTGAAGGCTCAGGTATAACGGTGCTTTCCGGCGGAAGATACGACGGACTTATAGGTGAGTTTGGCAGAGAGCTTCCCGCAACAGGCTTCGGAGTTGATGTAGACGCTCTTGCAAAGGCTAAGCTCCAAAGGGGAGAAGCTCAGGGTGAGAAACCTGCCGATGTCCTTGTTTTCGGTGAAGACGGATATGAAATCAACGCTCTTATTTATGCGAGAGAGCTTACTGATATTGTAGCCGAAATATTCACAGGTTCTACTCTCGATGAAGCCCGTGAGTATGCAGAGAAAAAAGGCATATGTGCAATACACATTATCGGAAAAGACGGATTTAAAATCGAGAGAACAGGAGGAAAAAAAGCATGAAACCACTGAGAATTGCCCTTACAAAGGGAAGACTTGAAAAAAAGACAGTAGAGCTTTTTTCCAAAATGGGTCTCGACTGCACCGCTCTTATTGAAAAGGGAAGAAAGCTTGTTTTGCCGGTTCCTCCATATGAGGTGGTTCTTGCAAAGGCGGCTGATGTTACAACCTATGTTGAGCACGGAGTATGTGACATCGGTATTGTCGGAAAAGATACAATAGTCGAAAGCGGAAAAAGCTTTTACGAGGTTATGGATTTAGGCTTCGGCAAATGCCGTTTTGCTCTTGCAGGACCTAAAGGAACCGATTTTTTCAGCGGATACAATGTAAAGCGAATTGCGACTAAATATCCAACTGTTGCCGCTAACTATTTTGAGAGCAAAAACATGGATGTCAGAATAATAAAAATCGAAGGTTCAGTGGAGCTTGCTCCGCTTCTCGGCCTTTCTGATGCCATAGTTGATATTGTGGAGACAGGCTCAACGCTTAAGGAAAACGGACTCGAAGTCATTGATGAGATTATACCTGTTTCAGCGAGAGTTATAGTAAATATGGCGAGCATGAAGCTTCGTAAAAACGAGATAGAAGATTTTCTTGAAAAAGTCGAAAAGGCAAAGGAGGAATAACTTTGATTTCATATATAAAAGCAGACGGAAAAGCGGAAAAGGAGCTTATCTCCCAGCTTAAAGCGAGAAGCGGTGAGACAAGCAAAAAAGTTACCGAAAGCGTTACTGAAATTATAGAGGCGGTACGTCTTGAAGGCGACGCCGCTCTCGACAGATACACAAAGCTTTTTGACGGCTCCGTTCCCGAAAGACTTGAAGTGACAAAAGAAGAGATGGAAGAGGCGGTAAAGAGCGTTGCCCCTGAGTTTTTAACGGCTGTAAAAAATGCAGCGGAGAGAATAAGAGATTTTCACTCTCGTCAAAAGCAGCAGAGCTGGCTTACTACAAAAGAAAACGGAGTTATTCTCGGCCAGCGTATCAGAGGGCTTAAGAGAGTCGGTCTTTATGTTCCCGGCGGTACAGCTGCTTATCCATCCTCTGTACTTATGAACGCCGTTCCAGCAAAAATCGCAGGAGTTCAGGAGCTTATAATGGTAACTCCACCTACGAAAAACGGCGGAGCAAACCCAAATATCCTTGCCGCCGCTTATGTTGCGGGAGTTGACAGAGTTTTCCTTGCAGGGGGAGCCCAGGCCGTTGCAGCTTTAGCCTATGGTACCGAAAGAGTGCCGAAAGTTGATAAAATTGTCGGCCCCGGAAATATCTATGTGGCTACTGCCAAAAAGCTTCTTTACGGCGTTGTGGATATCGACATGATTGCAGGTCCCAGCGAAATTTTAATTGTTGCCGATGAAAGCGCAAAGCCGGAATTCCTTGCAGCAGACCTTATGTCTCAGGCAGAGCACGATGTTCTTGCAAGTGCAATTCTTCTAACTAACAGCGAAAAAATTGCTTCCGAAACAGTAGAGGCTTTAAAGCGTCAGGTAGAGGATATGCCAAGAAAGGACATAATCAAAAAATCCCTTAATGATTACGGCGCAATTATTGTGTGCCAAAATCTTGGTGAAGCCGTTGATTTTGCAAATGAGCTTGCTCCGGAGCACCTTGAAATGTGCGTAGAAAATCCTATGGAATATATCGGACGCATGGATAATGCCGGCTCTGTATTTTTAGGCAATTATTCTCCCGAACCCCTGGGCGATTACTATGCGGGACCAAACCACGTTCTTCCTACGGGAGGTACAGCGAGATTTTTCTCTCCTCTTTCAGTGGACAGCTTCGTAAAGAAATCCAGCTTTATTTACTACACTGAATCCGCTCTTTCACAGGATAAGGATGATATCGTTACTCTTGCGGAGACTGAGGGTCTCGGAGCTCATGCAAATTCAATAAAGGTAAGGTTTTAAAATATGGCATTTGTTTTAAATGAAAAAATCAGAAATCTCACCCCGTATTCTCCTGTTGAGGGTGAGTATGCGGTAAGGCTTGACGCCAACGAATCATATTTTTCTCTCAGCGAAGAAATACTTTCCGAGGTTAAGGAAGCTATAGGCAAAGTGGATTTTAACCGTTATCCTGATCCGTTTGCCTCCGAGCTTTGCGAGGCTTTCTCAAAGTTTTACGGTATAGATAAAAATTTTGTCACCGCCGGAAACGGCTCCGACGAGCTTATTTCGGTTATAATGAACGCTTTTCTCCAAAAAGGCGATAAGGTGATGACTGTCACTCCCGACTTTTCAATGTACGCTTTTTATGCTTCGCTTGCAGAGGCTCAGTGCATGGATTTCTTTAAAACCGATCTTGAGTTTTCTGTCGATAATGTAATTAAGGAAGCAAAAGAGCAGAATATTCGTGTGCTTATTTTCTCTAATCCCTGTAATCCTACCTCTTTAGGCGTTAAAAGGGATGAAATGAGAAAGCTTATTTCTTCTCTCGACTGTCTTGTGGTTTTAGACGAAGCTTATATGGATTTTTGGGATGAGTCACTGATTAACGAAGCGGAAAAGTACGACAATCTTCTGATTTTGCGTACCTGTTCCAAGGCGTTTGGTTTAGCGGCAATGCGCCTGGGTTTTGCAATAGCCAATAAAACTATTACCGATGTTATAAGAAGCGTAAAATCTCCCTATAATGTAAACAGCCTTTCTCAGGCGGCGGGTGCAGTTGTTTTAAGGCACGCTGATTACCTTAAAGAATGTACTGAGAGCATCAAAAAATCCAGGGACGAGCTTTATAAAATGTTGACAGCTCTTTCGGAAAAATATAAAGGAAAAATAAAACCCGTTGCACCGGTGACGAATTTTGTGTATACTGAATTTGAAAAGGCAGAGGAGCTTTTTGAGTTTCTTAAAACTAAAGGCATAGCCGTAAGAAAAATGGGCACACATCTGAGAATTTCCGCCGGAAGCGAAGAAGAAAACAGAGCGGTCTGCGAAGGAATTGATTTATTCTATAAATCTTAATGGAGGATGCGCTTTTTAGCGTAATTTATGATATGAGAAGTGCTGATATAAGCAGAAAAACTAAGGAAACCGATATAAAAATTGAGCTGTGTCTTGACGGCGGAGAGTGCGAAATAAGCACCGGCATAGGTTTTTTTGACCATATGCTTACAGCTTTTGCCGTTCACAGCGGTTTCGGTTTAAAAGCCAGCGTTAAAGGCGATCTCGAAGTTGATTGTCACCACACTATTGAGGATACAGGTATAGTTCTCGGAAAAGCTTTCTCTGAGGCTCTGGGTGACAAAAGCGGCATAGAGAGATACGGCAGCTTTACAGTTCCCATGGATGAGTCTCTCGCTTTTGTCTCTCTCGATGTTTCGGGAAGACCTTTTCTTGTTTTCAACGCTGAATTTCCCGAAGAGAGAGTAGGGGAGTTTGACTCATGTATGTGTGAAGAGTTTATGAGAGCTTTCGCATATAATGCCGGAATCACACTTCATGTAAATATGATTTATGGCGGCAATACCCATCATCAAATTGAAGCTATTTTCAAGGCTCTGGCTCATGCTCTTGCCATTGCCGTAAGAGAAAACGGAAAAGGAGTTCTTTCAACTAAGGGAAGTCTTTAATCGGAGGTATATATGCTTATTTTTCCTGCAATAGATATTAAAAACGGAGAGTGCGTCCGTCTTAAGAAGGGCGACATGAATACAGCCCATAAGGTAGCGGAAAATTTTCTCGATACAGCTTTGTCTTTTAAAAAGGCAGGTGCGGCGTGGATTCACATGGTTGACCTTGACGGAGCAGTTAACGGCAAAAGAATAAACACTTCAGTTTTCACTGAAACCGCTGAAAAAAGCGGATTAAAGGTAGAAGTAGGCGGAGGCATAAGAAAGGCCGAAGACGTAGAATATTATCTTTCAAGGGGAATCGAAAGAGTTATAATAGGCTCTGCGGCTTTAAATAATCCTCAGCTTGTTTCAGACTGTATAAAGGAGTACGGCGCCGAAAAGATAGTTCTCGGTATTGACGCAAGAAACGGCATGGTAGCTGCCGAAGGCTGGGTAAAGACAAGCGAAATCTCTTACATTGAGCTTGCAAAGCGAATGGAAGATAAAGGGGTAAAGTATATCATCTTTACGGATATTGGCCGTGACGGAATGCTGTCGGGCCCCAATTTAGAGCAGCTTTTTGCTCTCAATGACGCTGTTTCCTGCAATATAGTTGCAAGCGGCGGAATTAAGGATATTGAAGATATAAAGGCTGTAAAGGACGGAGGACTTTACGGAGTAATCTGCGGTAAATCAATTTACAGCGGCACACTCAGCCTTCAGGAAGCCGTAAAAGTTGGAGGAGAGCAGATATGAATATGGATTTAGAGAGATATTTTAAAAAAGGCGACCTTATCCCGGCCATTGTAAGGGAAGAATCAACAGGAGAAGTTCTCATGCTTGCCTATATGAACCGTGAATCCCTTGCAAAAACTTTTGAAACCGGTGAGACTTGGTTTTACAGCCGTTCCCGTCAGGAGCTTTGGCATAAGGGAGCAACCTCAGGGCATATTCAGAAAATAGTTGATATTTATACCGACTGTGACGACGATACCCTTTTAATAAACGTAGTACAAACAGGAGCTGCCTGTCATACAGGAAATCACAGCTGCTTTTATACAAAAATATGGGAGAAATAAAAATGAACGATATTATTAAAGATTTATACGAAGTAATTCTTGCAAGAAGAGCTAATCCTACGGAAGGCTCTTATACCTGTTATCTTTTTGATAAGGGGCTCGACAAGATACTTAAAAAAGTAGGAGAGGAATGTGCCGAAACAATTATCGCCGCTAAAAACGGTGATAAAAACGAAACTGTCCTTGAAATAAGCGACCTTATTTTCCATCTTCTTGTTATGATGGCGAACGAGGGCATCGAAGTTGAGGATGTTGCCGCTGAGCTGGAAAAACGCCGCCAAAAAAGCGGAAATCTCAAGAAGTTCCACCAGGTTGATAAAAACAGCTAAAAGAGGTGAGTGCTTTGGCTGAAAAAGAGAAAAGCGCTTCCCGTCTGCCGAAACGGTGGTTTAAAGTTGATAATGCCGGAAAAATCTTTCCCGGTCAGCGAACCGAAACATGGTCAAACGTGTTTCGGGTTTCTGTCGTACTAAAAGAAAAAATTGTCCCGGAAATTTTGGAACAGGCTTTGGAGGATGTGCTTCCGAGATTTCCCTGCTTCGATGTAAAGATCAAAAAGGGATTTTTTTGGTACTATCTTCAGGAGAATGAATTTGCTGCTCCTCCCGTAATGCTCGATGTCAACAATCCCTGCCATAGAATCAAGTGGAATGAAAACAATCACTTTTTATTTAAAGTGTATTATTATGATAAGCGCATATCGGTGGATTTCTTTCATGTGCTCACCGACGGCTACGGCGGTTCTCTGTTTTTATGTACCCTTGCAGCGAGATATTTAACTTTGTGCGGACATAATGTTTCCGTAGGAGGCAATGTGCTCAATATAAACGAGCCTGCTACGGAAGATGAAATAGACGACGCATTTGTTAAATTCGCCTCTTCCAAGGCAAAGCTTAAAAAGTTTAATAAATTTGTCTATCATGCAAAGGGAACAAAATTACCCAACCACAGGGTAAATATTACGACCGGTTTCATGCCTGTGGACGCCCTTAAAAAGAAGGCGGCGGAATATAACGCAACTATTACTGAGTTTTTAGGCGCTCTTCTTCTCTATATTCACTATCAAAAGCAAAACAGAGAGTGTTATAAGAAAAAGGATGTAAGCGTTCAGATTCCCGTAAATTTAAGAAGAACCTTCCCCACAAATACTTTTAGGAATTTTTCTCTGTGTTACAGTGTGCGTATTGACCCAAATATGGGAGAATATACCTTTGAAGAGGTTGTAAAACAGGTTTCACTTTATCTTAGATATATAAACAACGAAAAACAGCTTAACGCTATGATTTCAAATAACTTAAAGCTGGAATCTAATCCACTTAACCGTATACTGCCGTTATTTATTAAAGATGCGGCTATCGGATTATCTTTTCTTATTACAGGTGAACAGACTACCAGCGTGCTGCTTACAAATTTGGGAGTTGTAAAACTGCCGAAGGATATGGAGCCCTATGTTGATAAATTTATCTTTATGGCGGGGCCCGGTAAACTTAACGGTGCAAGGTGCGGGGCTTCAAGCCTTGGCAACTGTTTGGCTCTCACTTTTGCAAACATCTATGCTGAATCTGATATTGAACGGGAATTTTTCACTTCCCTTGTAAAAATGGGAATCCATGTTAAAGTAGAAAGCAACAGATAAAGGAGGATTTTAAAATGTCATACTGCGTTAATTGCGGAGTTGAACTCGATGAAAGCGCTATAGAATGTCCCCTTTGTTCTGCTCCGGTGCTCAACGCCTTTGAAGATGAACCGGAAAAACTTCCGCCTTATCCTGATAACACATTTACCCCAAAGGCCAAAAATAAGTATATGGGATTTTTTATTTCCATGTGTTTGCTTATACCCAATATAGTTTTCGGAATAAGCAACCTTCTTGTACCGAGTTCCGGAATTTGGTCTTTATATGTTATTACAACAAGCGCACTTTTTTGGATTGTCTTTATTGTGCCACTCTTTATAACCAAAGCACACCCATATGTCCTTTGGTTTTTAGATTCCGTCTCTGTGGCTTTGTATGTACTGTTTGTTATTTCTGATAATAAGTCTCCAAGATGGTTTTTGCATTTGGCTTTACCTATAATTGCCTGTGTGTCAGCTTTTGTTTTGTTTATGCTGGTATGGATGCGAAAAAAGAAACGAAAATGGTCAGAAATTGCAATTGCTGTTTTTCAGGATAAGACGCAGAAAGGTCACGTCCCGTA
>CAUDRD010000064.1 GCA_958451705.1 uncultured Oscillospiraceae bacterium | reverse complement strand
GAGTAAACGTCTGTACAGATATATAAGTTTTGAAGATTTTGTGAATCTTGCCGTAAATAATAAGGATAGATTTGTGCGTCCGTGTGTCTGGGATGATAAATATGAAGGATATTTATTTTCCCGTATGGAGTCGCGGGAAGATGTCCGATATATAGTAAGCGAAATGTATTATCATTTTTGCCCGAAAAATTATTATGCTATTGCGGATAATTATTTTAAAATATGGCACAGCAAATGGTATACCTATGCACAGTGCTGGTCAGGACATAAAGAAACGGATGCCATGTGGAGATGCTATTCCTACGGAAACAGAGCTATAAGAATACGAACTCGAGAAGACAAATTGCTCCGTCATGCTGAAACGATTTTTTCAGAAAGGGATAAATTTAACGTTTATCTGAAAAAAGTAACCTATGACTTAAGTAAAAAATCTGTAGTTGAGCAGCAAATCGGTCAAATGAAGAATAGTCTGTCTGCCTATGAA
Organism: uncultured Oscillospiraceae bacterium; assembly: GCA_958451705.1. Classification (GTDB taxonomy): domain Bacteria; phylum Bacillota; class Clostridia; order Oscillospirales; family Acutalibacteraceae; genus UMGS263. The sequence goes on along the minus strand of CAUDRD010000064.1, from coordinate 7,463 downwards.
ACATATTTACATAAGAGATCCGTGTTTAAGCATGAGAAAGAATACAGACTGCTGATAGCTGATGATACTCTTTACAGTCGGGAAGAAATTTCAGCCTGTGCCACAAAAATTAATATTAACATAGAGGGTAAAAATATAACGGATAAAAGTGACGAAGAAATCATCGACTGCTTGACCGATGAAATTTGTGCCGTAAGGAAAAATAAAATTAAGGATGAAAAGAAGGATGCCGATAATATTATAATTAAAGATGCGGGAGATATATCGGAATATTTGGAAGGCGTAATGGTGCATCCTAAGGCTCCGATGTGGTATGTGGATATTATCCGAGATATTTGTCAGCAAAAAGGCATACCCTTTGACGGACAATCTCAGATATATGCACTTAAATAATTTTGTCAGCAGATCTTAACTTACACAAATCATATAAAAATAGTAGATATATAAAGACTTATAATGAGGTATAATGCATGATAAATGTAATTTTCGTGTGCCACGGCAATATCTGCCGCAGTCCCATGGCGGAGTTTGTGCTGAAAGATATGGTTGAAAAACGGGGGCTGAAAGACAAATTTCATATTGAATCCGCCGCTACAAGCCGTGAAGCGTTAGGTGAGCCTGTTCACAGGGGCACGAGAAAAATCCTCTCTGAGCATGGAATTTCATGTGACGGCAAATATGCCGTTCAGCTTAAAGAGTCCGACTATGATAAATATGATTTTATTATCGCCATGGACAGCTACAACATTGAAAACATAAAATATATTATTTCCGAAGACCCGGAAAGCAAAATCTCAAAGCTGCTCTATTTTACCGATGAGCCGGGAGATATAAGCGATCCGTGGTATACCGGCGATTTTAAAAGTACATGGCGTGATATTAAAAAAGGATGCGAAGGTTTTCTTGACTTTCTCTCTCAGGCAGATTATATTTAATGCTGTCCCCGTCCTTTGGGACGGGGATTTTTACTGAAAAAATTGCTTAAGGGAGAGCTTTATGAGTATTAGAAACAATTTTTCCCATACGGTGAACGCCTGCTATTTGGCGTCGATTTCTCAGGCGACCATAGTTAATTTTCTGCCTTTGCTTTATCTTACCATTCAAAAGGATTACGGAATTTCTTTTGAACAAATTTCTCTTTTGGTTACTGTAAACTTCGGAATACAGCTTTTAACCGATTTGGTTTCGGCAAAATTTGTTGATAAAATAGGCTACCGTGCGGCGGTGATGTCGGCGCATATTCTGTGTTCTGTGGGACTTTTCGCCCTTGCTTTTGTTCCGGATATTATGCCTTCGTCCTATGTGGGACTTTGCCTTTGCGTAGCGGTTTACGCTGTGGGAGGGGGACTCCTTGAGGTTATCACAAGCCCTATTGTGGAGGCCTGTCCCAGTGACAAAAAGGATGCAGCCATGAGTATGCTCCACTCCTTCTACTGCTGGGGATGCGTTTTTGTAATTATAGCAAGTACCCTTTTCTTCTCTGTGTTCGGAATAGAAAACTGGAAAATCCTTGCCTGCGTATGGGCTCTTTTACCCCTTGCAAACTGTATTTATTTTGCCTTCGTCCCCATTAGCAGAACCGTGGAACAGGAAAAGGCCATGTCTATTTCCGACCTTTTTAAAAACAAAGTGTTTTGGATACTCTGCCTGCTAATGGTTTGTTCCGGAGCTTCGGAGCAGGCTATGAGCCAGTGGGCTTCCGCTTTTGCCGAGGCAGGCTTGGGAGTTTCAAAAACCGTAGGTGATCTTGCCGGCCCCTGTGTTTTTGCTATACTTATGGGTCTTGCAAGGCTTCTTTATGGAAAATTCAGCGAAAAAATACGGCTGGGCTCATTTATGTTTTTAAGCTCCGCACTTTGTATTTTCAGTTATCTTCTTGCTTCTCTTTCCTCTAATCCCGTATTCGGACTTATGGGCTGCGGCCTTTGCGGGCTTTCCGTCGGTATAATGTGGCCTGGAAGTATCAGTATGGGTGCTAAAGCTCTTCCTGCTGGAGGAACCGCTCTCTTTGCTCTCCTTGCCCTTGCCGGTGACATAGGATGCTCAATAGGTCCCGCTGCAATCGGAATTGTTTCCGATAAGTATGGAGAAAATCTTAAAGCCGGAATTTTAGCGGGTGTTATATTCCCGGTGGTGCTTATTGTCGGAATTGTAATTTGTTTAAAAATGTGGAAAAAGAAAACGGGAGAGAGAATATAAGATTCATTAAATGCTGATCTGAATATACGACCTAAAACTTAACTTTTCTTTTAGGAGATAGTAGAGTTAAAAGGATAATAATTTTAGCAAAGACTATCAAAGTTGTTTCTTTACTTAAAGGAATACTATGTGATATAATTACTAAAAGTAATATGTAAACGGAAGGTGTATTCTATGAAAAAAGTAGTTTCAGCAATTATGGCAGTGGTTATAATTTTTGCTTTCAGTGGATGCGGTTTATTTGGAGACAAAACCGATATTTCAGGTAAATATACTTTGAACAGCGTTGTAAGCTTAGGTGCAGCGGAGGCAAACAGCACTGATAAGGTAAAAGTTTCATATACTCTTACAATAAGCGGTACCGCTGAGGATATAGCAAATGTAAAAAAGCAGGAAGTAGTTGTAAATGAGGAATACAAAAAACTTGTCATAGAAAACGGTGATGAAACAGTTGAAAACAGCGGTACGGAAATTACCGTAAAGGGCTCAATGATATTCAATACATCTGGTAAGAGTGTAAGTGAGATAAACAGCATGAAATTTATACAAGGAGTAGAAATCACTGATAACGACGGCAATAAATGTATACTTCAGGGCTGAGTGAATAATTAAAGCTTTTCTCCGTACATAAATCAGATGAGTATGTACGGAGATTTTTCTGTATATAAGTATGGCTTAATTTATTGTCATTGACAAAAATTTTTCTGTGTGATAAGTTATAATTTACAGTGAGGAGGTTTAATATGAAGAAAATTATTGCGAGTTTACTGGCGATTTTATTTGTCTTTGCCCTTGCAGGCTGCGGAGAAAATGACAGCGACACCGCTTCTTCATCTAAGAAGAACGATGGACAGAAAACTCAGTCATCTGTAACCGCTGATGAAACAAAGAAAAATTCCTCCGGTTCGAACCCTTATGAGACCATAAATATAACTGCTGATATAGGATCATTAACTGTAGTATCCGGTGAGGAATTTTCATTTGAAGTGCGAAATATAAACCAGAACTGGCTGGAGACAAAAAAGACGGAGGATACTTTTACGGTAAAATATTCTCCCTCTGTTGCCGGGGAAACATTCAGCGGCGGAGGAACAACCCACGAACTGCTTCTTACACTTCCCAAAGACGGTTTTCCCAAGGAGCTTAATATAACTATCGGAGCCGGCGTGTTAAATGTGACCAATGCCGTATGCGGCAATTTAAGCGTACATCAGGGTGCGGGAGCTGTAAGTATAAACGGTGTTTCGGCTTCCACAGGTAAGCTTTACTGCGGAGCGGGAAAGTTTTCTGCGGATAATGTAAGCTTTACCGAGAGCCTCAATGTAACGGGTGGAATGGGCTATTCCGTCATTAAAGGAAATCTCGGAGATACGGTAAATGTTACAGGCGGTATAGGAGCCATGCGCCTTGACAGTACCGCAAGCCGTGAGGAATATACAATAACTGCAAATTCACCTCTCAGACCCCTGTTTGTTGACGGCTCTGCCTATGGAAATGACGGCTCATGGCAGACAGTTGAGGGAGAGGACGCTCCGGCAGAAAACGGAGATAAAACCATAACCGTAAGCGGTGGAATCGGCAGAATAGACATTAATTTTGAAGGATGATTAAGTTTTAAAAATAGTAATTAGATTGTAAAAACGGTGTTCGAGGGTTAGTTTCTCGGGCACCGTTTTGGTTTTACATTTTTTCACTTTATTTCTTATTAATCATTTTATTTTTACTCTTTTCGTTTGCAGAGTAAATTTTATTGCAAATATCAAAAACTTTCCGATTTAGAAGTATGAATGTCCTTTATTAACCGCTATTTATGTATTGATTTTCCTGTTTTTCTCATATATGAAGCTGAAAAATGCATCCGCCTAAGAAAAAAGACGGATGCATTTAGTTATTATGCTGTATAAATTTCTTTGCCGTTTTTAACGGTTTTGACTATTTTTATTTTATCGAGGCTTTCGGGGTTAATTTCCAAAGGGTTTTCCGAAAGAATTACAAAATCCGCTTTCTTGCCCTTTTTAATACTTCCTCTGATATCTTCCTCGAAATACTGTCTTGCGGCGTTTACGGTAACTCCTTTCAGAGCTTCATAAACTGTGATTTTTTCATCTTCACCGAGAGTTCGCCCCTTTTCCGTCTTTCTCAAAACAGCGCACTGTACCGTTTTAAGCATATCGGGAGGGGTTACAGGGGTATCCTGGTGAAAAGTAAAGGGAAGCTTATATTTAATTGCCGTTCTAACAGGGCTTAGCTTTGACGCTCTTTCCATACCTAAATTTTTAAGGTGAACTTCTCCCCAGTGTGAAATGTGGTAGATGAAAAATGACGGTGTAAATCCGAGCTCTGCGGCCTTTTTAAGCTGATCCTCACGGATAAGCTGTGCGTGAATAATAACAGGCCTGATTTTTTTGAGAGGTTCTTTGCCGGAAGAGCCGTGGCTTTCCTCATAAATTTTACAGGCCTTTTCTGCGCAGTTTAGAAGCTGCTGAGCAGCTGCGTCGCCGTTACAGTGGGCAAGAAGCTGTTTTTCCTCTTCCATGGCTTTAAGTAGAGCCGATGTTACCTGTTCATCTTTCATTGTGCCGTATCCGCAAAAGGTTTCACCCTCATAGGGCTTTGTTAGCCATGCGGTTTTGCCTTGAGGTGAACCGTCCAGAAAGATTTTATATCCGCCTACTTTAAAGGGGCTTTTTGTTTTTTTCGCTTCACTTTCTAAAGCGAAAACCTCTTTTTCTGCTCCTATATCGCTGTATGCAGTAATGTTAAGGTACATCTCTCCGCTTTGCAGAAAGCCTTTATACAGTGGAATCATTTCCTTTGCAAAAAACCCCTCCTGAACGTAGGTTATACCGTAGGAAGCGTAAAGCATTTGTCCCTTGCGGCATGCCTTTATAAAATCATCAGGCTTTGGCATGGGAACCTTTTTCTGAAAGGTGATAAATGCGCTCTCTTCCATAAAGCCTGTTATTCCCTTCTCGTTTTTTGCGATTTTTCCGCCTTCGGGGCAGGGAGTGCTTTCATCAATGCAAAGCTCTTTAAGAGCCAGGGAACTGAAAACGCCCATATGACCGGAAACGTGCTCTATTACAACGGGATTAAAAGGTGCGGCAGCGTCCAAAATCTCTTTAGTGGGATGTTCCTTTTCAATAAGACAGTTTTGGTCGTAGCCTTTGCCGGTAATCCATGAGCCTTTCGGGATATTATTGTTTTTTATAAAATCGGAAATTTTATTTTTAATATCTTCAAAGGATTCTGCATCTCCTAAAGGCACCTGTAAAAAAGAAAATGCGGCGGAGATAAAATGGCTGTGGGAGTCTATAAACGCAGGCATGAGAGTTTGTCCTTTAAGGTCGTAATAAGAAACGTCACTTCCGGCTTTATTTTTAAGCTCTTCAAAGGCGCCGGTTCCCGCAATAACTCCGTCTTCCTCAAGTACAGCTTCAGGAGAGACTTTGTCTTCCATTGTGATAATGTTTCCGCCGTAATAGAGAGTTTTCATTTTTCTTCTCCTTTTAAACTGCCTGAGCGCTGCTTTCTTCAAGATAAATTGCCATTTTTTCATAAAGCTTCTTCGCTACTTCATAGCCATGCTCATAGGCTGCTTTTAATTTATCTCTGTTTTTTTCTGCGGTTTTAACTTTCAAAGGATATTCGGGCCTGATTACAAATATATCCCCGCTTTTTTCAAGCTCATATATATACTGAAGGGTTTCGTTATATACAATATGTCTTTGTGCCACCGCTTTTACCATTTCAGGATATCTTTTGTATGCTCTTTCAACGAGGGGCAATGCACGGGTCTTTTGTTTTATAAAGCCTTCCGGCTGAGTGAGTACCACAACATTTTTTGTGCAGCCCATTTCAATTGATTTTTTAATTGGTATAGAGTCGGCTATTCCGCCGTCAAGATAGGGGATACCGTCAAAAAACACTTCTTTTGAAACAAGGGGAAGAGAGCTTGAAGCGTGAACGTATTCAACATCCTTAAAAAGATCTTTCACTCTTTTATATTCGGCCTCTCCTGTAATGCAGTTAGTGACAGTGGCATAAAAGGCGGTGCCGTTCTTTTTAAAAGCCTCATTATCTATGGGATAAAGCTTTTCCGGAATATCGTGGTAAATCATTTTCGGACCGAAAAGGTCGCCGGTTTTAATAAGATTTTCCATACTTATAAATTCTTTTCTGTCAAGGTAATCGACAGTTACGCTGTAAGCTCTGCCGTGCTGGTTTGACAAAAAGCTGCAAGCGTGGCAGGAGCCTGCGGAAACGCCTATGCAGTTATCAAAGTGTACGCCTTTTTCGAGAAAAAGATCGCATACGCCGGCGGTAAAAACTCCTCTGAGACCGCCGCCTTCAAGTACAAGTCCTGTTTTTTCCATTTTTTAAGCCTCTTTTATCTGAATTTAATTAAAACTGATTTTTCGCTGTAGGAAATATTTTACCACAAAAAAGCTCAAATACAAATTTTAAGTAATTTAAAAAGGAGAAAGTGCAAAAGATTTTAAATTTTTTGCAGTTCTTGCCGAAGAAATATTGTATAATCAATATGTAAAAAATTTTTAATGAGGTGTTGAAAATGAAAGAGAAAAAGAAAATTATTATTGCAGTTGTGGCTCTTGTGGCGGCTGTTGCAGTATTTGCAGGAATTTATTTTGCCTTTGGACGTCCTGAGACAAGTGAGGGAAGTAAAACCGTAACAGTTGAGGTTGTGGCTCCCGATTACTCTAAAACCCACGAAATTAAAACCGATGCAGAGTTTTTAGGTGATGCCCTTAAGGAAGAGGGATTAATTGAGGGAGAAGACAGCCAGTACGGACTTTTTATAACTACCGTTGACTCCATAAAAGCCGACGACTCAAAGCAGCAGTGGTGGTGCATAACAAAGGGCGGAGCCGATGTTATGACAGGCGCCGATTCAACTCCCATAGCTGACGGCGATACCTTTGAGCTTACACTCAAGGAAGGATATTGATGAAAATACGGGAAATTGCGGTTTCAGCTTTTCTTACCGCCATACTGTATTTACAGCAGGTGGTTTTGTCACCTCTTCCGAATATTCATCTGTGTGCGCTTCTTCTGATTTTGTATACTCTATATTTTCCTAAATTGGTGTTTCCGATAACTGCCGCATTTATACTTCTTGAAGGTATAACTTACGGTTTTGGAATGTGGTGGATAAGCTATCTCTATATTTGGCCTCTGCTCATAGCCATTGTGCTTATTTTTCGCAAAAATAAGTCAAAGTGGTTTTGGGCGGCAATCGGAGG
>CAUDRD010000063.1 GCA_958451705.1 uncultured Oscillospiraceae bacterium | reverse complement strand
TCAAATACATTTTTACGCCTTTCCGGCTTTAATCCCGACTGCACCGTTGAGTGGGACGACATCACCTTACAGGATGAGGTTGAGTCTGCAAAAGCCAGACTATATTCAGCTCAGACGGAGGAAACACTGGCAAATTTACCTTTAAAGGCAGGTGAAAAAGATGAATAAAACTTTCGGAATTACGTCCGTTAAAAAAAGCGGCGATGACAGGGACATGGCTCTTATTAACGGCTATTCCAAACGCCCCCTTAAACGTGACGAGGTGTATATTTTCAGCCTTATTTTATGTGACAACGAAATCGACAGGGATTTTGAACAGTTCTCCGAAAACTCACTGAGAACTCTTGCGGAAATGTTTAAAGGAAAAAGCGGTATTTTCGACCACAACCCAAAAGCGGAATATCAAAGCGCAAGAATATTTGATACATCAGTTACAGAACACATGGATATGAAAAATTCAGTGGGAGAAACTTATTTTACCCTTAACGCAAAGGCATATATCCCCGTTACTGAAAAATCCCGCTCCCTTATTGAAGAAATCGAAACGGGAATCAAAAAGGAAGTCAGCATAAGCTGCAGCGTTTCGGAAAAAATCTGCTCAGTTTGCGGCTGCGATGTACGCTCCGCAAAATGCAGCCACACCCCAGGCGAAACCTATGACGGCAAAAAATGCTTCGGCATTTTGGAAAACCCCACAGACGCTTATGAATGGTCCTTTGTAGCCGTTCCCGCTCAGCCTGCCGCCGGCGTTATCAAAGCCTTTAAGGATAAGGAGGAAAAAGTAAAAATGAACGACATAAAAGAAAAAATCTTTTCAGCAGGAGGAAATATTATCCTCTCGGAAAAGGAAACCGCCGCTCTTAAAAAAGAGATGAAACGCCTTGAGGCTCTTTCCCTTTGGGGAGAAGAGTATAAGAGATCCCTAACGGAAGACACCGTAAAACTCTGTGCAATTACTGTTCCGGAGCTTCTTCCGGACACTGTGCGCTCAATCTGCGCTTCAATGGAGCCCGGTGAGCTTAAAAAGTTCAAAGGCGCATTTGAGATGAGGGCAAAAAAGGAAATGCCCCTTTCTCCCCAGCTTGCTCCAAAAGAAAACGGCGAAAAAGTCAAATCAAACAGTCAGTTTAAAATTTAAAACAGGAGGATTTATCTATGAAATTTTCTTATGAAGGAATCGGAACACTCTGCGCTACCTTTGCAGCTTCGGGAACAATCGAAAAGAACTCTCCCGTAAAAATCACAGCAAACGGCACAGTTGCAAAGTGCGCCGACGGTGACGCTTTTATCGGCATTGCCGCAGCCTGCCGAGGCGGCGTTGCAACGGTTCAGCTTAAAGGCTTTGTATGTCTCCCCTACACGGGTTCTGCGCCCTCTGTAGGCTACCAAAGCCTTGCTGCCGCCGCAACGGGAGTTAAAACCGGCACCGGCACGGAAAAGGTGCTTATCACAAACGTTGACACAGCAAAAAAGACAGTAGAGTTTATGCTCTGATTTAAAGGAGGAAAAATATATGGCTAATTTTCAGAACATTAGACTGGAAAAGGGTATGTATCAAGTTCCCGGCGGTATCTGCGCCGCTCTCGAACAGGCGGACCCTTCCGAAAACTATAAGGGAACCTCTCTTGAGGGACTTGACGCTTTTCAGCGTCAGCTTAAACGATTCGACATAAAGGTTATGGGAAGAAACAGCGACCCCGTCGCAAAGTTTTTCTCAACCTCCGATTCCTCGGTGCTTTTCCCTGAGTACATCTCCCGCACAGTACGCACAGGTATGGAGGAGGCGGACATTCTCGGTAAACTCATAGCTACCGTTACAAAAATTGACTCTCTCGATTACAGAGCTCTTTCCCTTCTCCCAGACGACGACGAAAAAGAACTCAAAACTGTCGGTGAGGGCGCCCAGATACCCTCCGCTTCAATCGCTTTAGGAGAAAATCTCGTACAGCTCCATAAGAGAGGACGCATTCTCTCCGCTTCCTATGAGGCTATCAAGTACCAGAAGCTTGATGTTTTTACAATCATGCTCCGTCAGATAGGCGCACATATCGCCCGCTCTCAGGCAAAGGACGCAATTGACGCTCTCTCATCCATTGCATCTGAGGTTGAGCCTGCAAGCCCCGGCGAAACTACATACGCAGATATTGTAAAAACCTGGAACGCCCTTCACCCCTACAATATGACAACTCTTGTAGCTTCCATTGAAGCAGCGGAAAAGCTTCTTGCCATTCCTGAATTTATGGATGCTGCCGCAGGGCTTAATTTCCACGCCACAGGAAAGCTTATTACTCCTTTGGGTGCGGAGCTTGTCAAATCTTTCCACGCCCCCGCAGATAAAATTCTCGCCTTCGACAAGAGCTGCACTCTCGAAATGGTTCAGGCCGGGGACATCACCACAGAGTTTGACAAACTCATTGACCGCCAGCTTGAAAGAGCCGCCATTACCGTAACGGCAGGATTTTCTCCCCTTTCACCTGATTCCTGCGTTGCTCTTAATATTTAACAAAAAGGAGCGGTGCCTGTGATTGACCCTGAAAAGGTGCTCAGCCGCCTTAAAATCATGACCGATATTGACCTCGAAAACGAAGAAAAAGCACTGACACTTTGCTCCGAAGCCGCTTCTCAGCTCAGCCCTAAGCTGAGAAGCCCCCTTTGCGGGGATGACCCGAGAGTTATCGCCGCCGCTGCCGCTTTGGCTCTTACGGCTAAAACAAGAAGTGAAGCTCTTACATCCGACGGAATTTCATCTTTTAAAGCCGGCGACGTTACAGTAAGTATGTCAGAAAAGAGTGAAGAAATTTCTCAGGTTCTTTTAAAAGAAGCCCTTGCCGCTGCCGCAGACTGCCTTACCGATAATGAATTTTTCTTCAGGGAGGTATAAAAATGGAGCTTGACTCAATTTTAAAGCGCTTCGGCCAGGACGTGAGAATAGCCGACGACGAGGGCTGGTCAACTGAAATTTTCAGAGCCTTTGTGCAGCCCATAAGATACAAAAACAAAATGTATCTTGAGGGAATCTACACCCCTGCGGGGCTTAGTGAAAAAGGCTACTATCTGTATATCGGCCCTCCCTCCCACGACCTTACAAAATTAGAGGACGCCGCCGTTTTCACCGATGAGCTTAAGCTCAAAATAGAACGTGCCGAAAAGGTATATTTTAAAAATAAGATCTGCTACATCTGGGCAGTTCTCATGAGCGTAACACAGGAGGACTAAATGGCGATTTATGAATTTATACAGCAGATTTTAAATGAATTTAAAGAAACGCAAGAGCTTAAAGACATAAGCTTTCTCCCCGCTTTTACCTCAGATAAAAAGCCCGTTCCCATTAAAAAAGTTACGGTGGCTCTCGGAGTGGAGGAAGTTTCGGTTTTACCCGGAGCAATAGGAGACACATATGACGCAGGAAAGGGAAAAGAAGCCGAAATTTCTTTAAACCTTACTGTTTACGCTCCCTATAAATCCGGCGGGGAAGAGTGCCTTAAAGCTTTTTGCCGAATATGCGAAGCGACGGCCTTTGCGGAAAACCTGAATATCAAAGCCTTTAAATGTGGCGACGTTTCTGCAAACAGAGACGCAGACGCTTTCGTCCTTAAAGGCACCATCTCATTGAGCGGTGAAATTGTAAAGGAGGTGCAGTAATGCCGGACATTAAATTTAACCCTTACGGCAGCGACATAAAAGTAAAGATTAACGGCACAGCCGTCTCCCACGTTATTTCCGCCGACGTTAAATTCACTTCGGAAACTAAAACCTCCGACTCTTCGCAGGAATACGGTGAGGAAGGGGTAAGCTCACTTTTCGGAATAAAGGGCACATGTGAAATCGTGCGCTCAAGGCTGTTTTCCTCCGACATAATGAATGAAGCGGAAATATCGGAAATATGCGTTGAAAACAGCAAATATAAGTATATCCTAACCGGCTGCACCCTTGTCTCAGTTGAACGAACCGCCGAACTAAATGACGGTGAAAGAGAAAAATATACATACTCCGTGTCTCAGGGAAAAAAGGTGAAACTATGAACGAAGAAAATTATTTTACCGACAGCCTTTCAACGGAATATCCGGAACAGCTCTCAAAGCTTCTCGAACGTGACAGCAGACGGTATCCGAGAGATTTTTCCTATGAGGGAGGAAACGGCCGATGATACACGCTCTTTTAAGATACAAAAGCTTTATCTTTGACAAAAACCCCGCCGAAATCTCATTTAAAGGGGAAAAAATCCTCAATACTGAACAAATTCCCTTTTCAGGCTCTGTTCTTTGGGAAAACGGTGCAAAGCCGAAAATTATTAAAAGCTCAGGCTCTTTTAGCGGCGAAAACCGTTTAAACCGCTCCCTGGAAATCCAGAAGCTTTTTGATAAAGGCGGAGAGGGTATGCTTTTTCTCTCAGATCTGCCTCCAGTAAACGCAGTTATGGCCTCCCTTTCCGTCTACGAAAAAAACGGCAGCACCGATATTTTTTACGATATAGAGTTTTACGAGGTCCCCGCAGAAAAGGAAGAAACGGGCGAAAAATACATAACCGCACAAGATGGGGATTCCCTCTGGTCAATTTCAGCAAGGTACAGCGTCCCTATTGAAAAGCTGGTGGAGCTTAACCCCATATGCATTGACCCCTGGGACGTTTCCGAGGGAGGGAGAATCAGAATAATATGACGTGCGTTATTACGGTTTTATCGAAAAATTCATCTTATACCGTCTTTCCGAAAAGCTTTGAAATTCGCTCTTCAATGGATACTCCCGCCGATTCCTTTACTGGCATTTTCCCCTCCGGCACATCCGTTTCACTGGGAGATACCATTGAGGTAGCTTCTCCTCAAAAGGAACGGCTGTTTTTCGGAACAGTTGAGGACTCCTCAACTGTCATATCGGCAGACGGGATTTTTACTGAGATTTTTGCAAGAAGCCACGCCGCTTCCCTTATTGACAACGAGGCCCTGCCTAAAACCTATAACTGTCCCTCCTTTGAGGATATTTACAAAAACCATGCTCTGCCCTACGGAATAAAAAACTTTTCGGGAGAAAACCTCAGATGGCAGGGAAATTTCTCAGTTCTCAAAGGTGACAGTCACTGGGACGTTATAAAGAGATTTTGTCTGAGCGTTACGGGAAGGGAGCCTTTTATCTCCCACGACCTTACCCTTTATTCAAAGCGTCCCACAGATTTTCTTTCAGGCAAAGAACTTTTTGTCTCAAATTTCCTGCCGGGGAGCGCAAAATTTTCCAAAGCCGAAATTGCGGAAAGCTCCTTCGGCATTGTGGGAAAAATCATCTGCAAGGTACAAAAAGAGGGGGGATATGCTCACAGCATACTGAACCCTTATATTGAAAATCCTGAAAACTACGCTGTTAGAATAGTTGACCTTACAAACACTCCCCTTTGGGAAAGGCAGAACAAAACCGACCGAATTTTTAGGCTCTCTTTGGAAAACACACTTCAAATTGAAGCGGAGCTCTTTGACCCTCCCCCGATTTTCACCGGCATGAACGCCTCTTTTTCGTCTCCTGCTGGAAAACAGGAGACAAATCTTATGGTATTTCAGCGAACCCTTCGCCTTACCTCAAAGGGATATTACTGTACGGTTATTTTAAGAAAAAAGGAAGTGTAATTATGTGGCTTACAGACCTTTCATCAGCTAAAAAAAGCGAAAAGCTCCCGGAAGAGGGTTCCGTAGTGGAATCGGGAGATAAATCCCTTTCTGCAAACGGCGCTTCCTTTGAAAAGGGCGTACCAGTCTACGCCCCCTACGGCTTTGTATCTCTTCCGCCAAAAAACACCGACGTGCTGCTTATCCCCTGCAAAAACGGCACCGTCTGCGCCGGGGTGAAGGTTGACGGAACAGAGCTTGAAAACGGAGAAGTGATGATTTTCTCCCCTTCCGGCGCAAAAATTAAACTGTGCCAAAACGGAGACGCAGTGATAAACGGAGTTACCATTGCCTCAGACGGCACAGTTTACGCAAGAGACTTTATAAAGGAGTGATAACTTTGGATATGAAAATAGAAAACGGAAAAATAGCTCTTTCTCCCTCCGGTATGCCCGTTACCCTATCCGGCGAAGAGCTGTCTCTTCAAAAAGCGGAAATTCTTCTTAAAACCCCCAAGGGCTCCTTTATTTTTGACAGAAATTTCGGCAGCCGCATCCATGAAATGAAGCCAAACGAACGAGAAAACGCCGATGCGCTGCTGTTTGAATACGCCCTTGAAGAAACGGGGAAGATCCCCGGCGTAAAAGTTATAGATACACAATATACTCAAGGCAAAGGGGTTATAACCATTGCCTGCGGAGAAAAAATTAAGGAGGTGACCGTGGAGCTTAGCTCCGAAATATGACTGAGCAGATAACCTATGATGGACTTCTTTCTCTGATGAAAGAAAAATACACCGCAATTACGGGAGTTAAACCTGAGGACAGCGGCGATATCGAAATAAGGATGAAGCTTCTTGCAGGGGAGCTCTATTCCCTTTACTGCCGAATTAAAGGCATTGAAAGCCGCATCTTCCCCGACACTGCCGTGGGAATTGACCTTGACCGCCACGGAGCACAGAGAGGCATTTACAGAAAGACAGCGTCTACCGCCTCGGGCAAAATCCAGTTTATCATAGATGAAGCGGCAGAATTTGATATTGTAATACCGCAGAAAACGGTCTGTGCCATTGCGGCGGAGGATGTTTGCCAGTATGTGACCACTCAGGAGGCCGTACTCACCGCAGGAACAACAAGCATCACCGTTCCCGCAGAAGCTACAATCGAAGGCAGGGACGGCAACTGCGCCGCAGAAAAAATCACCGTCATGATAACCCCTCCCGTAGGAATAGACAGAGTGATTAACCCGGAACCCTTTACAGGAGGCGGAAACAGCGAATCAGACGAAGCTCTCAGAAAGCGGATTATGGAAAGCTGGGAATCTATCCCCAACGGAAGCAACGCATCCACCTACACTGAAATTGCAATGACCTTTGAAGATGTCCTTAAAGCAAAGACCGTCCCCCTTAACCGAGGAGCCGGCACAGTTGATGTAATAGTTGTGACAAAAGACGGCAAATACTCCTTCGAACTGCAGCTTGCCATTTCCGAAAAGCTTAAAAAATTCTGCCCTACCGGCATAAATCTCCATGTTAAAGAAGCGGTAACATACGAAGTTTCTCCTTCCCTGCTCATTAAAATTAAAGAAAATTTCAATGAAGAAAAGGTAATCGAAACGTGTAAAGACAAGCTTCAGGACTTCTTTTCGGATCTCGAAATCGGGGGGGAAGTGAAACTTTGCGATATGGGCAGGGTCTTATTGGAAGTAGAGGGAGTTGAAAATTACCGCTTTATCAATCCTACAGAGGACCTTACACCCCCTGCCGACTGCGAAGTAACACTTAAAGAAATTACTATAAGCGGGAGGTTCGAATAATGGGAGCGAAGCAGCGAATAGAAGCGGCGCTTTTCCCTTTGGGCATTTATTCCCCTGAATGTACCGTATTAAAGGGTGAAACCGAGGCTTATGCCGCCGCAATAGACCTTGTAACAGCTCAGTGCGACAATATCAGAAAAGAGATGTTTGCGGTTACGGCGGAAAATGAAGGCCTTACCCGCATGGAAAGACTTTTGGGACTGGAAGAGATTGATTTATCTATAGAAGAAAGGCGAAAAAGAATACTCGCTTTATATTCTCTCGTTCCAGGGCAGCCCGATACCGAATTGTTTTTGGAAAAATTTCTTGAGCTTCTGAATATGAGATACTCAGTGGTTTTTGAGCCTCACAACTATGCCGTTAGATTAGAGCACGACGGAACCTTTGCCATGGAGGAGCTTACCGCTGCGGCAGATTATGCAGTCAAGTACGGTCCCGCATTTATCCGGTTTATCACCGATATGCCCATGTACACCTGGGCAGAAATTGAAGCCCTCGGCATGACTTTTTTCGACATAAGAGAAAAAGGTATACCCTGGGGATTTTTT
>CAUDRD010000062.1 GCA_958451705.1 uncultured Oscillospiraceae bacterium | reverse complement strand
TGAGGGCTGCCCGACAAATGCCATTCAGGTTATTATTGCAGGCGGCAAATAAATATGATATTATAAAAGCTGCGGTAAATTATCGCAGCTTTTGTTTTTGACTTTTATCTAATTAGAAAGGAATTTTTTCAAATGGCTAAAAAGGTTTTTATTACCTCTGACAGCACCTGCGACATTTCCCCTGAAATGAGAGAACAGCTGGGAATCGAAGTTGCACCCCTTAAAATTCTTTTAGGGGATACCGAACACAAAGACGGTATTGATATAGTCCCCGATGATATTTTTAAGTTTTATGATGAAAACAAAAAAACACCTAAAACCGCAGCAGTAACACCGGCAGAATATTCAGAGCTTTTTGCAAAATACACCTCCCAGGGTTACGCAGTAGTTCACGTTGCCTTTACTTCAAAGCTCTCTTCATCCTGCCAGAATGCCATTATAGCAGCTTCTGACTTTGAGGATGTATATGTAGTTGATTCCCTTCAGCTCTGCTCAGGCCAGGCTCTCCTTGTATTTGAGGCCTGCCGTCTGCGTGACAGCGGTATGGAGGCTTCACAGATTGCAGCAGCTATCGAGGAGCAGAAAACCAAAGTAAGAACAAGCTTTGTAATACCCAGCCTTGAATTTCTCAGCAAAGGCGGACGCTGTTCTTCATTGACCGCCTTAGGGGCAAATGTTCTCGGAATAAAGCCCTCAATTGAAATGGCGGACGGTTCCCTTTCAGTAGGCAAAAAGTACAGAGGAAAAGTTGAAGCTGTATATGAAAAATACATTGAGGATAAGCTCAGCGAAAGCGATAAAATAGATCTTTCATCAAAAGTTGTTTTTGCTAACTCAGGTATCCCCAAGGAGCTTTCTCAAAAGCTTGTTAAGCTTATAAAGAACAAGCTGCCAAAGGCAGATTTAATCGAAATGACAGCCGGATGCACAATCACCTCTCACTGCGGCCCCGGAACTGTGGCGTTTATATTCATGGTAAAATAGCAGGCTGAGCCTACACGCAATCCGCACACTTAATTGCGGTAAACAAAAAATATAAGTGCCTGCGTTTAAGGTTACAAGTAATCTTAAACGCAGGCTTAAAATTTATTATTTTACTCTTATCAGGTGTTTGAATTGTCTGCGAATTTAATTCGCCCTGCACACAAACCACCCACAAACTTAAATCTGACAAACAATAAAGAAGCCTACGGATTAGGTTTATCCTAAACGCAGGCTTCTATTTTTCTCCTCACTGCCAGTCGGTATGTGAAATGTTTGTAAATTTAATCCGCCAAATTTTATCTTCCAAGGTACGGGTTCGGGTTAACTTTACGTCCGTTGGCTATAACTTCAAAGTGAAGGTGTGCACCGAAGGAGTATCCGGTATTACCAACTCGTGCTATTGGCTGACCTTGGTCTACATACTGTCCGACTGAAACGTTAACTGATGAACAGTGTCCGTAAAGAGTTCTAACTCCGCCGCTGTGCTGAATAGTTACGCTATAGCCGTAGCTTCCGTTCCATCCAGCCTGAACAACTGTTCCGCTGTCGGCAGCCACAATAGTTCTGCCGTAAGCTCCACCGCCGGTTATATCAATACCGGTATGGTAACCACTGGCGTAAGCACTTGAAGCGTAGCCATAACCACGGGATATACTGTGAAGACCGATAACAGGCCATACAAATCTTCCGCTTGTGGGAGTAATTGTTCCGCCTCCGCCGCTTACGGCAAGTGTCTTTGTACCAACAAGTATCTCACGGTCAACAGGCTCACGCACAGTTACACGTTCTATTTCTTCCGTTGAAATTCTGACTCCGTCAACATATGAAACCAATTCGGTTATCTGTGCAAGACCTTTTGATCCTTCGGTCTTTACCCTCTGAGTACCCTTGTACAGACTTGAGGATTCCGTTTTAACTGTTTCATAGGGTATCTCTTCTGTACGCACCTCAGTCTTCATAACTTTAACACGTACATAGTTAACTTCCATGGAAACAACAATTTTATCACCCATATAGATGTTTTCACCCATATCCGGATTCATAGCGTAAAGCTGCTCAATTGTTGTATCGTATTTAAGTGCTATATCGTAAAGGGTGTCACCGTCCTGAACCGTATGGTAAACTGCTTCCGTTTTATTGGTAGCGAGCTTGGCTTTCAGCTTTGCAGCGTCCCATATTGTTTCTTCGTTATCAGGGTAAAGTCCCTGAACATACTCTATATCCTCAACGAAACCTACGATTCCCTCTCCGTCGGCAGGTTTATTTGCCTCTAATATTTCATCGAATACACTGGTAGCATCGGTTTCGTTTTTAACGGCACACAAAAACTCACCGTCAACATATATACCGCAGGCATTTGTTATGTTGCTCTGTGAATTTTCAATAAGAGCATCACACAAAGCCGAGGAATCTGTAAGCTCGTTTTTAGAAACAACCCTTATTTTATATGTAGGCTTCTCAATGGAAACCTCGGTTTTCTGTGCTTGCGCATTTTCCGATTCACCAAGGTTAAGTCTTTCATTTGCAAGGTTTTCAGCGTCAAGATATACATTTTCATCGGCAACATAGCCGAGGCTTACATTACCATACAGAATTTCCAAAGCAAAGGTTCGTCCGCTCCAGTAATTAACAGTAAGCATAAGGACGACAAATCCTGCAACAGGCATAATGAATCTCATTACTGAACGCATAAATGCCTTGTGACGGCTCAAACCTTTTTTAATGTAGTGGTGCAATACAGAGCAAATAAGACCTACATTTTTTATTGAAAGGCCACGCATATTTTCATACGCTGACTTTACCTCTCCGTTAATATAATGAAGCTCATCAATAAAGCGGTGCAGCCATTTGAAAAACAAATGGTCAATACCTATAACAAAAATACGGGCAAGAGTATAAATTGATCTAAAAGGTTTAACTATTATACGGTGCAGGCCTTTAAAAAACCTCTTGCCGACTCTGATACAGTAAGCACCTAAAAGATACACAAAACTGTAAAGAGTTAAATCGCCCCCGAAGTTTTCGCTGTCTTCTTCCGCAATATCAGACTCGTTTTCCTGCTCAGGTTCATCGGTTATATTTTCAAGATTTTTATCATCATCTTCCGGTCTGTCTTTTTCCCTGTCACGTTTTCTAAATTTAAGCAAGGGGCACAACCTCCTCTTTCCACACACATTTATAAAAAACAAAAGTTTATTTCTTACATATATAAACACATTTTATTATACATTTTTTGACCGAAAAAGACAAGTGCATTCATCTATTTAATGTCAGCGGAAATTTTGATGCAGATAAATATAATGCCTAAAACTACAAGTTGTAAAACACTTTGCAGATTTTATTTTACCGGATAAATCAGCTTTTCTTCATTCCAGTCAGCTAAAACCCTTTTCATTTCCTCCGCCTCTTTTTTTGCTCCCTCAAGGCTATGTTCGAGATAGTTTCCGCACTCTCGAGCCGTTGCGCCGGGAATCTCTCCCTCAAAATCTGCAATAAAATTGAAAGCTCTCTTTGTAAGGGCAACGGCGTCGCTGTGTGACATTCCCCTTGTAAGAAAATAAAATCCTGTACGGCAGCCCATAGGTCCGAAGTAGATTACGTTTTCCGAAAACTCAGAATTTCTCACAAATGTCGCAAAAAGATGCTCAATTGTGTGCATGGCGTCGTTTTCCATAAAGGGAGGAATATTGGGTCTTCTTGTTCTTATGTCATATGTAATAACATCGCCGTCTTTTCGTGAAATATACATTCCCCTTTGAAGAATAGTGTGGTCGATTGTAAAGCTCGCTATTTTTTCCATTGTCTTTTTCCTTTCTCAGCATACATCTGTTCCTGTAAGAAAAGAGCGATGTCCGAAAACCTTGGAAGAGTTCGCCTTTCCCTCAAGGATATTCATAAATCCTGAAATCATATCCGCAGCATCCTGTTTAGCTTCATCAAAAAGCTCATATACGCTTTTATTTAGCTTAATTGTCTTATCCGCCGGATAGTACCATTCCCTTTTTTCTCTGTTCATATAATCATATTTTTCATCCGCCTTTTCCTGAAGCATCATGGCCGTAACTCCGGGGCCTATTACAGGATAAAGGGGAAGCTGTATAGCTTTAAGAAAATCATTTCTTCTCTTGCTGCCGCTGTTTATAACTCCCTGCATATAGCGAAAATCACGGAAAGCCTGCTGGAATTTCTCCTCGCTGCATTTGCTTTTAAGTGTTACAGAAAAAGCATAAGCTGCCGCCCTTGCCATATTTCTTATAAGCAGCGGGTCATCGGACAAAAGAGCTTTCGTAGAAAATTTAAGGGTGTTTTCTATATTTCTCTTCTCCTTAAGGAGAATCATATCAATATTAAATTCTATTCTGTTATGGAGAACAAAGGGATGATAAGTTATGTGCTCTTTTTGCTTTATGTCCTCCATTGCCCAGTAGATAAAGGGGTGAACGCTTCTGTCAAGGGCATAGTGACAGATAAATCCGCAAAAATATGAGATTACTGTATTACGGTCATAATTTTCGCCGTTTATAAGATACTCAGCCATTGCCGAAAAGAGCTTTGCCGGGTCACTTCTATGTATTGCAGAGCCTGTGCCCATGAGACTTTTTCCCGGCATATTGGGAAGCAGTCTGTGAAAAAACAGAAAATCAGGTCCTTGTGTTCCGTAAATTACAGCACGCTCGTCTATATTTACTTCCTTGGCTCTTTGGCGTATTGTATCCATCATTTCATCAGAAAAAATATAGTGAGTTGAAAATGCAGGCACGTTTATTCCTCCTCCTGATTTTTTTCCTTTTCTCTCTCTTCCATAAGCTTATGAAGATATTTTTTATCTTCCTTTGTAAGCTCGGCTTTTTTGAGCATTTCAGGTCTTTTTTCAAGTGTTCTCTTTAATGACTGCTCTCTGCGCCACTTTTCGATATTTGCATGGTGGCCTGAAAGGAGCACTTCGGGAACCTCTCTGCCCTTCCACTGAACAGGTCTTGTATACTGTGGGTATTCCAAAAGGGAAGAAAAATGGCTTTCGTTTGTAAAAGCTTCTTCTCCTGAAAGAACACCGGGAATCATTCTCACCACACAGTCCGCAAGAACTAAGGCGGGAAGCTCTCCCCCCGTAAGAACATAGTCCCCTATGGAGATTTCCTCATCAACTATCTCTTCAATAACCCTTTCGTCAACGCCTTCATAGTGTCCGCAAAGGAGAGCTATATGCTCCATCCCAGAAAGCTCGATTGCCCGTTTCTGAGTAAGGGTCTTTCCCTGAGGAGACATATATATAAGATGGGGACGTCTTCCGGAATCTTCACAAAGAGCCTTGAAGCAGTCGTATATGGGCTGGGTCTGCATAACCATTCCCATTCCTCCGCCATAGGGGGTATCGTCAACACGGCGATGTTTATCGGCAGTGTACTCCCTTATATCACGGCAGTTTATCTCAATAAGTCCCCTTTCTCTTGCCCTGCCTATTATGCTCTCTTTAAGAACGTTTTCGCACATCTGGGGAAAAAGAGTGAGAATGTCAATGCGCATCGTCAAAAATTCCTTTCATGGGTCTTATTTTGATTATACCATTTTCAACGTCTGTTTCGGCAATAACCTCTTTTATTGCGGGAATCAAATATTCTCTGCCGCTGTCGTCGGTTATCTGCCAAACGTCGTTAGCTCCCGTTTCCATAACATCGGTGAGCTTTCCGTAAATAATACCCGTATCGGCATCAAAAACGGTGCAGTCAATAAGATCCTGTATAAAGTTTTCGCCCTCATTTAAATTTGCTTCGGCTCTGTCCATATACAGCACTTTACGCATGATTTTATTTACTGCTTCAATTGAATCTATTCCCTCTACTTTTAAAAGGGCTATATTTCCGTGAGGACGGCATGAAATTACCTTTAAAGGCTCCTCACCCTCTTTACTTAAATAAAAATATTTAAACTGCTTCATAAACTCCGGAGAATCGCACCAGGGATTTACTCGCATTTCTCCCCTGACGCCGTGGGTACCTACAACCTGTCCCACCTCGAGATATTTTTTAACCATACTAAGCGCCTCCTTTTAACAGGACTTTACATTATATAATAACATTACCATAAACAAAAAACAACAAAAACAGAGTCTGTATACTAAATTAGATACAGACTCTGTTCTGATGTTATTATATAAGAGAAAAATCAGTCTATCTCAACGGAGATTTTATCCCCTGTACGGCTTGCTGCCGCACGCATAACAACACGGATAGCCTTGGCAATTCTGCCCTGACGACCGATAACTCTGCCCATTTCCTCCTGGGAAACGTGAAGATGATAAACTGTTACTCCCTCTGCGTTGGGTTCATCAACATCTACGCTGACAGCCTCGGGATTTTCCACAAGACCCTGCGCCACTTTTACAAGTAACTCTTTCATTACAAACGGCTCCTTCAAACTTATTTAATGATGCCGTTCTTCTTGAAGAGATCCTTAACTGTATCGGTGGGCTGTGCGCCGTTAGCAATCCATTTTGCTGCCTTCTCAGCGTCAATCTTTACAACTGCGGGGTTCTCCATGGGATCATAGTAACCGATTTCCTCGATGAAACGGCCGTCACGGGGATATCTTGAATCTGCTACAACTACACGATAGAAAGGTGCCTTCTTTGCGCCCATACGGCGAAGTCTGATTTTTACTGCCATGATTAAATTCCTCCAAAATATTTTTATATGTTTTTATTTTATCATCACGCTGTGGATGGATTTTACCATTGCTTTGCGTGTTGAATGCTTAAATTAAAATCCCGGGAATCCGCCGGGCATTCCTCCCGGCATGCCCATGCCCATTCGGCGCATTTTGCGCTTGCTTCCCTTGCCGGAAAACTGTTTAAACATCTTCTGCATCTGGCGGTGCTGGGCAAGGAGCTTATTGACATCCTCAACCTGCATTCCGCAGCCTGCGGCAATTCTGCGCTTTCTTGAGGGATTTATGATTTCCGGCTTTGCTCTCTCTGTGGGAGTCATTGAAAGGATAATAGCTCTTGTTTTATCGAACTGCCTTTCGTCGATATCCACATTGTCAAGCTTTTTGCCCATTCCGGGAATCATACCGAGAATATCTTTTATTGAACCCATTTTCTTAACCTGCTGAAGCTGGTCAAGAAGATCGTTCATATCAAACTTATTCTTTTTGAGCTTTTCTTCAAGTTCAGCGGCTTTTTTCTCATCAAGGGTCTGCTCCGCTTTTTCAATAAGTGAAAGCACATCGCCCATACCGAGGATTCTCGAAGCCATACGCTCAGGGTGAAAGACATCCAGATCACCCAGCTTTTCGCCGACACCTACAAACTTTATGGGTTTGCCCGTTACGGCTCTTGCGGAAAGGGCTGCACCGCCTCGTGTATCACCGTCAAGCTTTGTGAGAATAAGTCCGTCTATACCAAGAGCCTCATCAAAGGATGCCGCAACATTGACCGCATCCTGACCGGTCATGGAGTCAACTACAAGTAGAATTTCGTGAGGCTTTACTTCACTCTTTATGTTTTTAAGCTCCGTCATTAGCTCTTCATCAATGTGAAGACGTCCTGCCGTATCGAGAAAAACATAATCGTAGCCTTTATCTTTTGCAAGCTTTACAGCCTCTTTAGCGATTATGACTGGGTCGATCTGACCCATTTCAAAAACGGGAACTCCCGCTTTTTCACCTACAACCTGAAGCTGTTTAATAGCCGCCGGACGGTAAACGTCGCAGGCTACAAGAAGAGGTCTGTTGCCCTGATTTTTAAGCATAAGGGCAAGCTTTGCGCTGTGGGTGGTTTTACCTGAACCCTGAAGGCCGCACATCATAACGATTGTAGGCGGATGAGGAGCACAGGCAAGCCTTGAACGGGTGCCACCCATAAGCTGGGTAAGCTCTTCGTTAACTATTTTTATTACCATCTGCGCCGGAGTGAGGCTTTCCATAACCTGGGCGCCGATTGCTCTTTCTGTTACCTTGTTTGTAAAATCCTT
>CAUDRD010000061.1 GCA_958451705.1 uncultured Oscillospiraceae bacterium | reverse complement strand
TTATGCCTGCTATGACGATAATGGAGCAGTTTCACCCGAAAGAGTAAGAGCTCTTACTGAGCACCTGCTTAAAAAAGGCGTTAAAGGCGTTTATGTCTGCGGCTCCTCAGGAGAGTGCATTTATCAGAGCGTTGCAGAGCGTAAGGTAGTTCTCGAAAACGTTATGGCTGTTGCAAAGGGCAAAATGACAGTTATCGCACACGTTGCCTGCAACAATACCGCTGACAGTGTTGAGCTTGCCGCTCATGCAGAAGCACAGGGCGTTGACGCTATCGCAGCTATTCCGCCCATTTACTTCCGTCTACCAGAATACGCAATTGCCGATTACTGGAACGCAATGAGCGCAGCAGCTCCCAACACTGACTTTGTTATCTATAACATACCTCAGCTTGCCGGCGTTGCCCTTACAATGAGCCTGTTTGAGAAGATGAAGGAAAACAAGAACGTAGTAGCCGTTAAAAACAGCTCCATGCCCACGCAGGACATCCAGATGTTTAAGGATTCCGGTGGAAAGGACTTTATCGTATTTAACGGTCCCGACGAGCAGTTTATCGCCGGACGTGCAATCGGCGCTGACGGCGGAATCGGCGGAACATATGCCGTTATGCCTGAGCTTTTCCTTAAGGCTGATGAGCTTTTCAGAGCCGGACGCATTGACGACGCACGCAAAATTCAGTATGAAATTGACAGAATCATCTACGCTATGTGTGCCTGCAAGGGAAATCTCTATGCGGTTATGAAGGAGATTCTCCGTATCCGTGAGAACCTTGACATCGGCGGAGTTCGTCCTCCCATGCCCAACCTTTATCCCGAGGATATGCCTCAGGTTAAGAAAGCAGCTGCAATGATTGATGACGCTATTAAAATGGCTGCTGCACTTTAATAACTGAATCAGATTTTACCAAGATACGGAGGGCTCACCATTGGATAAGCAAAAACTTGCGGAAGCGCAAAAATGGATAAAAAACGAACTTGAGGTATGTGCCGATTTTTGGCTTAAAAACGGCATGGATAAAGAAAACGGCGGTGTTTACACCTGCCTTGACAGAAAAGGTGAAATATACTCAACTGATAAAAGCGTTTGGATGCAGGGCCGCTGTGCATGGACTTTCGCACACCTTTGCCGTCTTTACGGAAAACGTGACGAGTGGATGGAAGCCTCAAAGTCATGCCTTGACTTTATGGAAAAATACTGCATAAACCCTGAAGCTGAGGGACGTATGTACTTTACTGTTACAGCAGAGGGCAAACCTCTTCGCCAGCGCCGCTACTGCTTCAGCGAAGGCTTTTATGCAATCGCAAACGCTGAATATTACGGCCTTACAGGGGAAAAAGTATATATTGACCGTGCAAGAAGAGCTTATGAGCTTATCTATAAGCTTAACAACGGTCTTATTGCTGACCCCACAGGTCTAGGCCCCAAGACAATCCCAGAAACAAGAACCGGCCGTGCTCTTGCTGATCCCATGATATTCCTCAACATTATAAGCGTACTTCGCAGAGTTGATCCGGAACACCGTGAGGAATATGATAAGAGAAGCGCAGAGTGTACAGACACAATTTTTAAATATCATTTCCATCCTGAGCTTAAATGCACACTTGAAAGCGTTGCCCTTGACGGAACACCTGAGCTTTGGTACACAGCCGGCAGAGTTGTAAACCCGGGACATGATATTGAATGCAGCTGGTTCCTTATGGAAGAGGCCAACTACCGTGGGGATAAAGAAATGCACAAAAAGGCGGAACAGATTTTCCGCAATGCAATTGAAGCCGGCTGGGACGAAAAATACGGCGGACTGCTGTATTTCATCGACTGTCTCGGAAAGCCCACGGAGGCTTATGAGCACGACATGAAGCTTTGGTGGCCTCACGATGAAATATTGATATCTTCACTTATGGCTTACCGTGACACCGGTGACGAATATTACATCAACTGGTTCTTTAAGACACTCGACTACTGTAAAGAGCATTTTGCCGACCCCGAATACGGCGAATGGTACGGATATCTCCGCCGTGACGGCCTTCCCACAGAGCCGTCCACAAAGGGCAGCACCTTTAAAGGACCTTTCCACCTTCCCCGTATGCTCAGCATGACAGATAAAATGCTTGATGAAATTCTCAATAAATAAAGCTCTTTAGAAGCGTAACTTCAGAAAAAGAGAGGTGCAATAATGAAAGGTTTTACTTGGATTGACATGGCAATACTGGTAATCTACCTTGCCGCTGTTCTTTTTGCCGGACTCCATTTCTCAAAGAAAGAGATGAAGGGAAAAGAATTCTTCCGCGGCGACGGAACAATTCCCTGGTGGGTTACATCAGTTTCAATTTTCGCAACTCTTCTGAGCCCCATTTCCTTCCAGTCCCTGGCAGGAAACTCTTACGGAGGAACATGGTTCCTTTGGTTTGCCCAGCTTGGTATGCTCGTTGCAATACCAATAACAATCAGGTTTTTCTTACCCCTTTATTCACACCTCGACATTGACACCGCCTATGAATACCTGCAAATCCGCTTTCACAGCAAAGGTCTGCGTATTCTCGGCGCTGTAATGTTCATTATTTATCAGATCGGACGTATGTCCATTATCATGTACCTGCCCTCAATGGTACTGGCAAAGCTTACTAATATCCCCATAAGCATTCTTATTATAGTTATGGGCGTTATTGCCATTATCTACTCCTACACCGGCGGACTTAAGTCCGTTCTCTGGACAGACTTCATTCAGGGCTCGGTACTTTTAATCGGCGTCACTTTCGCACTTATTTTCCTCTTTGCAAAAATTGACGGCGGCGCCGGAGCTGTTTTCAACACCATGTTCAACGAGGGAAAATTCCTTGCCCCCGACGAAAAATGGTTTGATCCCGTATTCCTGCGTTCAAGCGTATTTATTGTTCTCTTCGGTGCGGGACTTAACACCTGCTCCTCATACGTTTCCTCACAGGATATCGTTCAGCGCTTCACAACCACAACTGATATGAAACAGCTTACAAAGATGACTCTCGGAAACGGCGTGCTTTCCATTTTCATCGCCACTGTTTTCTATCTTATCGGTTCCGGTCTGTACGTTTATTACACTCAGCAGCCTCAGCTTTTGACAGAAATGAGCAAAGAAGTAATCGGACAGGATCAGATTTTTGCTTACTTTATAGCCTATGCTCTTCCAGTAGGCGTAACTGGCATACTTCTTGCCGCCATTTATGCCGCTTCCCAGTCTACTCTTTCAACGGGTCTTAACTCCGTTGCAACAAGCTGGGTTCTCGACATTCAGGCTATCGTAGCTAAGAAAGAAATCCCCATGAAGCGTCAGACCAGAATCGCTCAGTACGTTTCTCTTGGAGTCGGCGTTGCTTCAATAATTGTTGCAATGGTCCTTGCCGAAAGTGATATTAAATCCGCTTACGAATGGTTCAATGCATTTATGGGTCTTGTGCTGGGCGTTCTCGGCGGTACTTTCGCACTGGGAGCATTTACAAAGAAGGCTACAAATGTGGGAGCATATGTCGCTTTCGCAGTTGCCGCAGTTTTAATTGTAATTATCAAGTACAATCCCTTCAAAGTTGCTTTCTTCGCTGACATTTCCTCATGGGCATATTCACTTATCTCAATTTCTGTATCGGTCGTTGTGGGAATTATAGTTTCAGCAATTCACCGTAAGATTAAGGGCATTACCGAAGAAGCTCCTGAGGGTTCAACTGTTTACACTGCACGCATAAAAAAGACTGAGGAGGCAGATAAATAATGATTTTTGCAAACATTAATCAGAATTTACCATATCTTCCTGATAACGTAAGAGAGTGCCTGGAATTTGCCAAGAAAAACGATTTGCTCTCTTTCGAGCCTGGAAGCCACGAAATAGACGGCAAACGTCTTTTCGTAAACATTGCTGAGTATGAGACAACAGACCGTGAAAACCGCCCGTGGGAAGCTCACAGAGACTATCTCGACCTGCACCTTATGCTCAGAGGCAGCGAGATTCTCGACCTGGGCTTCATTGAAAATATGGAGCAGAAGGAATATGTTCCCGAAGAAGATTTCCTTCCCCTTGACGGCGAAAAAAGCTGCTCGGTAATCCTTAGCGAAGGCGATTTCCTTGTCTGCTATCCCGATGACGCTCATCTTACAGCAGTTAAGAACGGAAAAAGCGAGAAAATTAAAAAGGCTATCTTCAAAATTCAGGTTAAATAATAGCGGTTTTATATATATGAATTTTGAAGAAGACGAAGAAATTTGTCAAAAAAATCCCGGCAGATAAGCCGGGATTTTTTTCTTTCTATAACATTCAGTTTTTAACATATCTTTATTTTTCAAATAACATTTATTCCGCCTTTTCATGCGCACTTTCGTAGGCCTTTTTTATTTCCTCGGGCATTTTATCGGGCAAAAGGGAGCGCACCCTTTCCTCGTTTCCGTCAGCCATAGCCTGCTCATAATACCAAAGCTTATAATGTATCATATCGAGAACTTTTTCGAGCTTTTTGATTTCTCCCTCCACCGCCTGTTTTTGGTGCAGAAACATTTCGTATCTTTTCGGATACGTTTCGCTGCCCTGGGAGCACCATTTCATAAATTCCTTTATGGCTTTTATCTCCATTCCTGATTTTTTAAGGCACTCTATAACCTGTATAGCTTCAACTGTTTTGTCGCTAAACCTGCGTATACCGGAAACTCTTTGAAGATCAGGCAAAAGCCCTTCTTTATCATAATATCTCAGCGTTGAAACAGGGAGACCGAACATCTTTGATACTTCACCTATTGTATACATAAAAATCGCACCCTTTTAAAATTACTGTTGACCTAAAGTTAGATTTAGGTTGTATAATTATTTTATCATGCTGGAAATACAAAATCCACTTAAGGAGGAAATAACGATATGTCAAAAAAAGTTCTTATTATAAGCACAAGCTTAAGAAACAAAAGCAACTCTGATATTCTTGCCGATTATTTTATGAAAGGAGCTCTCGAAAGCGGAAACGAAGCTGAAAAAATCACTTTGAAAGATAAGGATATAGCTTTCTGCAAGGGCTGTCTTGCCTGCCAGAAAATCGGTCACTGCGTTATAAACGATGATGCAATAGAGATAACTAAAAAAATTCACGACGCTGACATCATTGTATTTGCAACTCCCATTTATTACTACGAAATGAGCGGTCAGATGAAGACACTTATTGACAGAGCCAATTCCCTTTACGGTTCCGACTATAAATTCGGCGACGTTTATCTCCTTGCAACAGCGGCAGAAGACGAAGACTATGTTCCAGAAAAAGCAATAAGCGGTTTGCAGGGCTGGATAGATTGCTTTGAAAGAGCAAATCTTGCAGGCACCGTTTTTGCAGGAGGAGTAAACGGCGGCGGAGACATTGAAGGCCACAAAGCTCTCACAGAAGCCTACGAAATGGGAAAAAGTATTCACTAAAATAATTTAAAGTAAAAGCAGCTTTTTGCAGATTTTAAAATTATTCTGCAAGAAGCTTGTTATTTTAAGGTTGCAACCATAAATCACAAGATATAGTAATGGTTTTTATCAAACAAAGCGCCGGATTTTAAATTAATAATGTCTACATATATGGTCATATTTTCGGTAAATCCTACATAATGAAGCTTTTCTTCTTAATTCAGCCATGTTTATCTAAAAAATAAATCAATATGTTCTTGCAAAAAAGGGGGATTTTTTGTAAAGTTATTCATATAATATCCGCTGCGGAGGACTTTTATGGCTATAATTAAAATCAGAAAACATAATAACGAAACCACCCTTTCCGTATCAAAAGGAACCACTGTTTCCGATATACTCAAAAGCGCTGCAATACCTTTTTCCATGCCCTGCGGCGGAAACCACATCTGCGGCAAATGCAAAGTGGAAATATACGGAGATGCTTCTCCTATGGACGAGAGAGAAAAAAGTCTTTTAGGCAACAGCATAGCCGAAAATACACGCCTTGCCTGTTTCGCTCAAATTTCAGGAGATTGTACAATCATATTGCCTGACAGCGATAAAAACGTCTTAGTTGAAATCGAAAATAATAACCTTAAGGCTGAACCCGGCGAAAAATGCGCCATAGTGTTCGATATAGGCACTACAACAGTTGCTGGATCCATATACGGCCTTGAACCTTTCAGGCTTCTGTGCTCCGAAGGAGAGCTTAACAGCCAGCGTCCTTACGGAGGCGACGTAGTGTCGAGAATAGATTACTGCTGTAAAAACGGCACCGAAAAAATCAGCGCCGCCATTGCAGAACAGCTTTCCTCTATGGCGGAAAGACTTTGCGAAAAAGCTCAGGCGGCAAAAGAAAATATATTGCGCTTTATCGTAACGGGAAACACAACTATGCTTCATATATTTGCAGGACTTAATCCCGACACAATGGCAGCTTCTCCCTTTAAGCCGAGAAGTTTATTTGGAACTATCAAGAAGGCGGATAAATATTTTAAAGATTTTCCGCAAGCAGATATAATTTTTCCGCCCTGCATAGGACCATTTTTAGGGGCAGATATAGTCTGTGCAATTAAAGAAAGCTCCATGATGGAAAAAAGTGAGACTGCATTTATCGCCGATATAGGCACAAACGGAGAAATGGCACTCTTTACCGACGGCAGACTTTGCTGCTGTTCTACTGCGGCGGGTCCTGCTTTCGAAGGGGCCGGTATAGAAATGGGAATGCCTGCCTGTGAAGGAGCTGCCGATAAATTTTATATTGAAAACGGAGAAATAAAGTGCCATACAATAGGCGGAAAAGAACCCATAGGCATATGCGGAACGGGCCTTATAAGCGCCGCAGCACTTATGCTTAAAACAGGCATCATGGATAAAACAGGATATATCTGCGAAGAAGGACATCCATTTACTCACCTAATAAGCTGCGACAGCAGCGGTATATCTTACGTTAAACTTGCAGGCGTTAAAATAACTCAGCGAGATATACGTCAGTTACAGCTTGCCAAAGGGGCAATAAGCGCAGGAATAGAAACTCTACTAAAAGAATGTGGTATCACTGCCGATAAAATTTCATCATTTTATCTGTGCGGCGGCTTCGGAAGTTACATTGACCCATACGATGCCGCAGCTATCGGACTTATTCCAGATTCGTTTAAAACTATCACCTATTCTCTCGGTAACGCTGCCGCTAAGGGAGCAGCAATTGCAGCACACAGCGGCAACATTGATGCTTTTAAAAAAATTGCAGATTCTGCGGAAGAAATCTCTCTTGCGGAAAACGCATTTTTCATGGAAAAATATATTGACGACATGAACTTTAATATACTCTAAAGTTTATGTTTCAGGGAATTCTCACAAAGAGCTCCCCTTCTATGGTCTGTTAATTCCCTCAAACAGTTACAGAGAGAAATTTTCCTTAAATGATGAAAATCCTCCTCAGCCTTTTAAGGGCTAAGGAGGTTTAATTTTAGCTGTTTTCAACATCAAGACATAAAATATAATCTGCGCTCACTTTGTAAAATTTACAAAGTGAAATAAGATGCCGTATCGGCAATTCATTTTCCCCGTTTTCGTACCTCGAGTAGACCTGCTGAGTGGTACCCAAAACTTTTGCAACCTCACTTTGCGTTAAATCGTTATCCTCCCTTAACTCCCTTATTACATCCATATAGCTTCTCATAATCCACCTCACTAGCAGTTTATGATAAAATTGTAATGCACATCATTTGTGACATATTGACTTTACATTAAAACTGGTGTAAAATTGTGTCGAAGTCTATTAAATTAATATGTATTTATATATCAGCTGTATTTTCAACAATTCAGCTTTCATGCAGAACCACCTGCACGAAATAAATCTCTATAAGCTTCTAAGGAATGAGAACAGGTTCACTGAGAATCTGTTCTCATTCCTTTTTAATTACTCTTCCATCTGTTTTCCAAGAAATACCGCTGCAACGTGGGCCAGCTTTACCTCAGTGTGAGTGGGAAGAGCTCCGTCCTCACCCATGAGCATTATTACCGCACCCAATACGTCTCCTCCGCCTATTATTGTGCTGACCACTGCCGCATCTCTGGC
>CAUDRD010000060.1 GCA_958451705.1 uncultured Oscillospiraceae bacterium | reverse complement strand
TCAACTACGCTTCTGAACATAGTATGAGCGTCGGGATGACGAAGATTTATGCTGTCGACGGCTGCATAAGCTTCGGCAGTTGATACGCCCTGCTGGGGCTTTGCAAGAACAAAAAAGCAAGGTGGAATATCGGGAAGCTGAGAGAGCACCTGGCCTATATCCTGGGCAAGCATTGTTCCGCCCTGAATACAAAACGGTACGTCGGCACCCACCTTTACACCGATTTGGCAAAGCTTTTTAACGGGAAGATTTTTTTCGTAAAGGCTGTTAAGAGCCGTGATTACCGCAGCGCCGTCTGCGCTTCCTCCCGCAAGGCCCGCTGCATGGGGAATATTCTTCTCTATGGAAATATGGATATTTCTGTCTTCTTCACCGCAAAAGTCGAAAAATTTTTCCGCCGCCTTATAGGCTATATTCTTTTCATCTGTGGGAATACCATCTACTGAGCAGCTTATTGTAATTCCGCCGGAGGTTTTCTTTTCAACGCTTACACGGTCGTAAACACTTACAGACTGCATTATCATCCAAAGGCTGTGATAGCCGTTTGGAAGCTTTTCAAGAATATCCAGCATCAAATTAATTTTAGCCGCCGCTTTTACCGTAATTTTCATTTAGTAGCCCTGGGATACGTCACAAAAGCCCTGCAAAGGTCATTTTAGGACGGTATCTTTCCTTTCTTATTTTTACGTCTTCGCTTTTTCAAGGTGCGTTCTTTATTGTGTTTTATTATTCTATTGGAATCGGCACCGGTATTCTGCTTTGGAAAAGGGTCATGTATTTAAATCCGGCGTCAAGAGCCGTCTGCATACCATCGGAAAGATTTTTGCCTATATCCTCGGCTCTGTGAGAATCGGAACCGATAGTAATATATTCTCCTCCGAACTCCTTGAAACGCTTTACATAGTCCACTGTAGGCAAAGTTTTGCCTATTTTCTGCCTTAAACCGGAAGTATTTATCTCAAGAGCTTTTCCGCTTTCAGCAAGATTTTTAAGAATTGTATCAATTTTATCGCTGAAGCGTTTAAGGTCGATTTTATATCCGTGCTCTCCTTCAATATAGCGAAGAGGATAAGTTAAATGGGTCAAAACGTCAAATCCGCCCCATTGGGTCATCTCTATAAGAGCGTCAAGATAACGGTCAAAAAGCTCGTTTACGTCACGGTCCTCATAGTCCATAAAGAAGAAATCCTGTTCGTCTCTAAGGTTATGGACAGAGCCTAAAACAATATCGTAATTGTAAGTTGAAATTATTTTTTCCGCAAGAGCGGGATTATATGCAGGCTGGCCAAGCTCTATTCCCTCAAGGACAATAAGTCGGCCCATAAAGACGGAACGTGCCTTTGCAACCTCAAAATAAGACTGCATTACGCTTCGGTCATAGTGATCCTTTTCATAAGAATCCACCTCGCAGTGGTCAGTAAAAGCTATTCCTCTTATTCCCGCAAACTCCGCCTGCTCGCACATATATATTGTGGAGTGTACGCCGTCGGGAGAATTATCTGTATGAGTGTGAAGATCAATGAGTTTCTTGAATTCCATTTTATCACCGCTTAACTTTCTTCCGGATTTTTCCGGTTGTTTTTATTGTAACATATTCGGACAACATATAAAAGTAAATGATTTAAGTTTTTTTAGATTTTTTATGTGCACAAAGTGCTATTATATGGTAGAATATTAAAGAATATTATCTTGGAGGTGCTGATATTGAAAAATATTATCAGAGTTTCCGCCTGCGTTCACAAGGTTGCTTCCGGAAATGCCGCACGCTGCGGAGGATATGCATTGAAAGCGATCTCCGATGCAGCTACAATCGGTTCGGATATTATAGTCCTGCCCCGTCTTTCCCTTTGCGGCGCTGCCATAGGAAACCTTGCTTTAAACGGCGTTGTTTCAGATGACTGCGAAAATGCAATTTCTGAAATTGCCTCCCGAACAAAGGAAAGCAGCTCCTACATTATAGTTTCTTCACCAATTAAGCACAACGGTAAAGTGGTTCCGGCAACTACAGTTCTATATAAAGGAGAAAAGCTTGCCGATATTCCCGAAAACTGTGAGGATACTTTGCTTTTCGGGTGCGGAGATTCACTTTTCGCCGTTGTATCCTGCCGTCCTGAGGATATTTTCCTTTACGGAACAAAAGCCGTAAACGCAGGAGCTGATATTGTTATTTGCCAAAGCTCCGCACCTTCATACGCCGGATACAGCGACGAATGCAGAAAGCTTTTTTCGGCTTTTTCAAAGTCCGCAGGCTGTGCCGCAGTGGTTTGCTGCTCAAACATTGACGAAACCACCTTCCCCGATGTATACTCACCCTTTGCGGGAATTTTTGAGTGCGGCAGCGAAATAGCCTGGCAGACACATATTTCTTCCGCTTTTTCAGCAAACGCAGACCTTGACGGCGATATAATCGCCTCCCAGAAAAAGGTTTTTACAGATGAAGTTTACCCTATCTACTTCCATGAGCTGAACGATAAAAACGGACTTTTGCGAAAGGTAGTTCAAAATCCCTTCCTTCCTGAGGAATATATGGATTCCATTTCCGTCACCGCAGAGTACTTTGATTTGCAGGTACGAGGACTTATGGGCAGACTTAAAAACACAGGCATTAAAAAGGCTGTTGTAGGAATTTCCGGAGGACTTGATTCGACCCTTGCGGTACTTGTAGCTTCGGAAGCCTTTGACAGGCTGGGACTTTCCTCAAAGAACATTATCGGCATAACCATGCCGGGATTCGGAACAACGGGAAGGACCTACCAAAACGCTTTAAATCTCCTGGATGCCCTCGGAACGGACAAACGTGAAATTTCCATTAAAAACGCCTGTACCGAGCACCTCCAAAACATAGGTCACGGCCTCGAAACTCACGACGTAACCTACGAAAACGCTCAGGCCCGTGAAAGAATGCAGATACTTTTCGATGTGGCAAACTGGGAAAAGGCCATAGTTATAGGAACCGGCGATCTTTCGGAATCAGCTCTCGGCTGGTGTACCTTCGGCGGAGATCACCTTTCAGGATATAATGTAAATTCATCCATTACAAAGACAATGGCCAGATGTATTGTAAAATATCTTTCTCAGTCCCCGTCTTTTGCAAACGCAAGAGTTGTGCTGGAAGATATTCTCGACACTCCCGTAAGCCCTGAGCTTATCCCTTCCAATAACGGTCAGATAGGTCAGAAAACCGAAAACATCCTCGGCTCCTATGACCTTCACGATTTCTTCCTTTATTACTTTGTAAAATACTCCCTTGCCCCGTCAAAAATATTTGACTATGCAAGAAACGCTTTTGAAGAAGTCTACTCGGAAGAATATATTATAAAAACCCTTAAAACATTCATAAAACGCTTTTTCTCAAGCCAGTTTAAGCGTGCCTGCTCATCGGAAGGCTGTCCCACTATTGCGCCGGTAAGCCTCTCTTCAAGCAGATTTTCAATTCCGTCAGACCTGAGCGCCGATTTTATGCTTTCGGAGCTTGAGGCTTATATATCAGAAAAATAATTTTGGAGGTTCTTAATATGCGTGCTGTTATTACTGTTGTCGGCCGTGATAAGGTCGGTATTCTTGCAAAAGTCTCCTCAGTGTGCGCCGAAAACAACGTTAATGTAATTGAAGTTTCTCAGTCAATTTTACAGGATATGTTCTGCATGATAATGCTCACCGACGTTACCAATTGCAGCGTTCCCTTTACTGAGTTTGCTGATAACCTGGCAAAACAGGGTGAGGAGCAAAATCTTTCAATTCGTGCAATGCATGAAGACGTTTTTAATTCCATGCACAGAATTTAAGGAGTAGATTTTTTAATGATCAATACAAGAGATATTTTGGAAACCATCAGCATGATTCAGGACGAAAACCTTGATATCAGAACAATTACAATGGGTATTTCGCTCCTTGACTGCTGCCACAGCGACATAGACACAGCCTGTACAAGGGTCTATGACAAAATTACCCGTAAAGCAGAAAAGCTTGTCAAAACCGGCGAGGATATTGAAAAGGAATTCGGCATTCCGATTATTCATAAAAGAATATCAGTAACCCCTATTTCTATGATATACGCTTCCTGCGGGGGTGATCCGGTAAAATTTGCTAAAACCCTTGAGAGAGCCTCTCAAACTGTCGGAGTTAACTTTATAGGCGGATATTCCGCTCTCGTACAGAAAGGCTTCGCAGCAGGCGATAAGGAGCTTATACGCAGTATTCCCGAAGCTCTTTCAGTTACAGAGCACATATGCTCTTCTGTAAACATAGGCTCCACAAAAGCCGGTATAAATATGGACGCCGTAAAACTCATGGGTAAAATCGTAAAGGAAACCGCAGAGGTTACCGCTGACAGAGACTGCATAGGCGCAGCAAAGCTTGTTGTATTCTGCAACGCTCCCGACGACAACCCCTTTATGGCTGGCGCTTTCCACGGCGCCGGAGAGCCGGACTGCGTTATTAACGTAGGTGTTTCAGGCCCCGGAGTTGTGCGTGCCGCTCTCGCCAAAAATCCTGACTGCGACATTACAGGAGTTGCTGATATTATAAAGAAAACTGCTTTCAAAATCACAAGAATGGGTCAGCTTGTTGCCTCTGAGGCTTCAAAGAGACTGGACGTTCCTTTCGGAATAGTTGACCTTTCACTTGCTCCCACACCGGCAGTAGGTGATTCCGTAGCTCATATCCTTGAAGAGATGGGACTGGAGCAGTGCGGAACTCACGGAACTACGGCAGCCCTTGCCCTGCTCAACGACGCAGTAAAAAAAGGCGGCGTAATGGCTTCTTCCCACGTCGGAGGACTTTCAGGCGCCTTTATTCCGGTAACTGAGGACGCAGGCATGATTGACGCTGCAAGAAACGGTTCCCTTATAATCGAAAAGCTTGAAGCTATGACAGCAGTTTGCTCCGTAGGACTCGACATGATTGTAGTACCCGGTGACATCTCACCTGCTACAATTTCCGCAATAATTGCAGACGAAGCCGCTATCGGTATGGTCAACTCAAAGACAACCGCTGTAAGACTTATCCCCGCAATCGGCAAAAAAGTCGGAGAAGAGCTCAATTTCGGCGGACTTCTTGGCAGCGGTCCCGTTATGGCAATAAATGAAAAATCAAGCGAAAAGTTTATTGCAAGAGGCGGACGTATTCCTGCACCTATTCAGAGCCTTAAAAACTAAAATTTGAATAAAATTAAAATTTCAGTCCATACTATTGATTGCAAACCGCAAAATAAGGAGTTGAAATTTTAATGCTTGATAAACTTGCTTTATTTCTCGTGATTGTAGGAGCCATAAACTGGGGCAGCATTGGTCTTTTCCAGTTTGATATTGTCGGCTGGCTCTTCGGCGGACAGGGAAGCCTTATAAGCAGAATAATCTTCTCCCTTGTCGCCCTTGCCGGCATTTGGTGCATATCTCTCCTTTTCCGCGATACAGAGGTTCTTCCCTCAGCGGATCACGATCGATAATTTTGCATTTGCTAATTAAAAATCCCATGCTGTTTTGAGCATGGGATTTTTATTTTTATTCTGATTATAAAAACACCCCATACCGGCATTGCTGTCGATATGGGGTTAAACTCATAATATTAAGTTGTCCGCTTTAACGGTTTAACATATTTGAGTTAATTAAGCGTGCTTCTTCTTTCTTGCGATAAGAAGAACAGCGCCAGCTGCAACAGCAGTTGCTACGAAGCCAGCGATTGCAACGTCACCTGTGGGAACGTCACCAGCGCCGCCGTCAACATAACCGTCATCATAGCCGGGTGTTGTTGAATCGCCGCTGCCGTCACCGCTGTCATCTCCGCCTTCACCAACAAGAAGACCAACAACAAGTGCAATTGCTGAATCGGGATCAGCCTTTGCCATGTCGAGGATGCTTGTAACAACGCCTACCATGTTGTCAGGAAG
Organism: uncultured Oscillospiraceae bacterium; assembly: GCA_958451705.1. Lineage (GTDB taxonomy): Bacteria > Bacillota > Clostridia > Oscillospirales > Acutalibacteraceae > UMGS263. The sequence continues at coordinate 2,365 of CAUDRD010000060.1, read as the reverse complement.
AAGTCCTGCAAGGAGGTCATTAACGGTGTTGTAGTTCTGTTCGATCTGAAGAAGTCCGAGAACATAGCGAAGAACTGTTACAAGAACGTCAGCCTGATCAGCAACAATCTTCTTGCTTGCTACAAACTTACCGTCAGCATCAACGCGCTTGCTTGTGAAGTCTGTAAGAGTACCGAGAGCAGCAACCTTGTGAAGGTCGATGTCGCTGAGTACTATCTTGATGTTCTCAGGAAGAACCTGAGGAAGAAGGCTATTGAGAAGCTCGTCAAGGTCGATGTTGTTGAGAACGTCAAGCTCCTTAGTAAGATCAAATCCAGCCTTAGCAAGAAGTGAGTTTACGGGAGCGATGAGGTTTGCTACAAATACAGATACGTTGTTGCTGTCAACAAAGTATGCAATATTGGGAAGGATCTTTGTAAGTCCATCGAGAGGTTTAGCAGCAATGCCCTCAACAAGGTCGAGAATAGGATTAAGGATATCAAGGACGAGGTTGTCGTGGTCTGCGGCAACATCTTTCTTGTACTCGTCATATGTCTTAATATCTGTGCATCCAAGAGCCTCGAGAAGAGGAATAATAGCTGTGTTGTAACCGTTGCCGCCCTTAAGTGTTACTGCATCAAAGAGAACAAGGTTCTCGTCAGTAAGGATAAAGTCAAGAAGTCCGGTTACAGGACGGAGAACTGCTACGAGAGCGCTTGTGAAGCCGTCTCTGTCTCCATCTTTGAATCCATAGTTAACCTTTGAGAAATCAACGTCTGCCCATGAATCTGCTTTCTCGAAAACAGCCTTAGCAGCAGCGTACTCTTTCTCTGTAAGAAGAGAAGCAAGACCCTTAGGTGTTACATCAATGTTAAGAAGACCGAGAACCTGAGAAACCTCAGCGCCTGCGCCTTCAATTGCTGAATATGCTTCTTTTACAAGAGTGTTAACAATGTTGTTAGTATAAAGATTTGTGCTTATCAGGCTCTGAAGTCCGCCGGGAAGAAGTGTTCCCACAAGAGTATCAAGAGTGGGGATAAGCTGTGCAATCTGCTCTTTTGTGAACTGGGTACCATAGTCAACCTTGTACTTTTCAATTGCGGGTGTATTGTACTCGTAATTTACAAGATCATAGTTGGGTGAGAAGAGGCTGAAGACGAAGGAGATGATCTCGTCATTCTTCATGGCGAAAACTGTATCAAGGAGACCTGCAACTGTCTCGTCACCGATCATCTTAACGAGGAGATCCTTGTTAGCTCTTGCAGTATCAAGAGCATAGTTAAGAACTGTTACAAGAACATCTGCACGGTAAGCCTTGATTTCAAAGCTCTTGCCGCCGTTTGTGTTATCAACTGCGGTGTACTTTCCAAGTGTTGAAAGAAGCTCGAAGTCGATATCCTTCCATACAAATCCCTCAACCTTAGAAGTGATTGCACTCTCAAGAAGATCGTTGATACCTTCAGCATCTTTGAGCTGAGGCATTGCGTTGAGAACAAGGTCACCAACGTTAATCTGTGTTGTGTACCATGTTACCCAATCCATAGCATCAGAAATACCGATTTCAACAACAAGCTTCTGGATAGCTGCTACATGAAGCTGGTTGGTGATGATATAGCCGATTGTAGGAAGAAGATCAACGATATCTGTTAAGGGAGAACCAGAAGTAATGGAATTTACTCTGTCAAGAAGAGGATTGAGGATGTTGCCAAGCATATCAACTGTAGAATCGCCAGCCTTGTACTCTTCAACTGTAAGAGCATCTGCTCCGATGTGCTGAAGAAGAGGAAGAACGATGTCTGCATATGCGTTGCAGCCAGTGATTTTAACTGTTGCAAGAGGAAGAATGCCAAGCTTTACCTGACCCTCAAGAGTATCGCCGGAAAGGGCTGCTCTGAGAACAGAGTTAAGACCGTTGAGACCGCTGCCAAGAGCTTCGATGAAAGAATCTCTGTCAGTTACGCCCCACTTTACGTTATCCCAGTTAACGTTTGCCCAGTTGTCGCCAGCAGCAGCGATTGCTTCTTTAGCAGCGCTGTATTTGCCGTCGATCTGAGTTGCAACGTCAGCAGGCTTAACATAAAGACCGATTGTATCCTTCATAACTGTGAAGATGTAATCTTTGAGTACATCAGGAACATTTTCAATGTTATTGATTGTGTCCTGGATCATCGGATAAACAGCCTTTACTATCTCGTTAACGATAGCATCTGTGAAGAGATTTTCACTGATAAGCTTGTTCACTGCGTCATTAAGAGACTTAGCGCCAGGGCTTAAAAGTGATGCTACTGCTTCGCTCTTAACTACTCCATCAAGAGCGGAAAGTACCTGAGTTGCAGCTTCTTCAGTTACACCATCAGGCAGGTCAACTACTCCGGTTTTTTCTTCA
>CAUDRD010000059.1 GCA_958451705.1 uncultured Oscillospiraceae bacterium | reverse complement strand
ATTTCATCCGGGCTTTATGCAGCAGGATATATTTGATTTCTGCCGTAAGAATAAAATACTGGTTGAAGCATGGAGCCCTCTCGGAAGAGGAAGAATGGAGAAAAGCCCCCTGCTTCAGGAGCTTTCAAAAAAATACGGTAAATCCATAGCGCAGATATGTATTCGATGGTGTCTGCAAAATGGGGTTTTACCGCTGCCGAAAACCGTTACCCCGTCGAGAATGACCGAAAACGCCAATGTATTTGATTTTGAAATCTCTAAAGATGATATGGAAAAAATTAATTCCATGGAGCAGTTCGGCTGGTCAGGACACGACCCGGATACATTTGAATAAAGTAAGCTTTAAAATCCCTGCTTCGGCCGGGATTTTTTTGTATGACTAAATTTCACCTCTTTTTATTCTTTTCATATAATGCTTTATAAGGCGGTGATTTGTATGAAAGGATTCGGAAAAAGGCGAAAAACAGGTATTGCTTTAATTTTTACTGCTGTTTTGCTTCTTGTTTCTCTTTTGCTTTTGGAAATAAGAATTGTGCCTCTTGTGCGAAATGCCGCAAAAATCGCTTCTGTCAATCTTGCCGAAAAGGCTATTAACGAAGCGGTTGAAGAGGTTCTAAGCGAAGAAGGGGTAACCTATGAAAATATTGCAAATATTACATATAATTCACAGGGTGAGATAACCTCACTGTCTATCGATCCCATAAAAATCAATACGCTTAAAAGTAAAATTTCACTGCGTATTGCAAAGAAAATTTCCGGTATAGATAATAAGGAGATTTTACTTCCCTTAGGTACAATCCTGGGCATGGAGCTTTTCGCAGGCAGAGGGCCTAATCTTAAATTTTATACCTCCCTTTCCGGAAACGCCATTACGGATTTTTCGAGTAAGTTTGAATCTGCCGGGATAAATCAGACACGTCATCAGATAATGATAGACGTAACCTCAGACATTTATATAATTTCTTCAAAGGGCAGCGCAGGCAAAATTACCGTTTCAACTTCCGTTTGTGCTGCGGAGACGCTGATAGTAGGGGAAGTGCCACAGTTTTACGCTGGGCTCGGCTCGGCTGAAATCATAACTCAGAAGTAAATCCTGAGTTTTGCTTGATTTTAAAAGATTGCGAAACTTAAGCGGTTATAATATAATATATAAGCAAAATGAGTTTTAATATAAAGCTGTTTTAAGACAGCTGAAAGAGGTAAAAAATGTCAGAAAACATAAAGAAGAAAATAGCGGATCTTACCGCAACTATAAATTATCACAGCAACCGTTATTACAATATGGATGAACCGGAAATTGAAGATTTTGAGTATGATAAACTCATGCGTGAGCTCATAGCTTTGGAAGAGCAGTATCCCATGTATGCAGACCCCAATTCTCCCACTAAGAAGGTGGGCGGCAAGTCAAGTGAGATGTTTGCCCCTGTGGTTCATGCGGTGCGCATGGAGAGTTTGCAGGACGCTTTCAGCCACGAAGAGGTAGAGGATTTTGACAAAAGGGTACACGATGTAAGTAGAAACGTTAAATATGTAGTGGAGCCGAAAATAGACGGACTTTCAGTATCCCTTGAATATGAAAATGGAGTTTTTGTCCGTGGCTCAACCCGTGGCGACGGAAACACAGGGGAGGATATAACTGCAAATCTTAAAACGATAAAGGCCATTCCCCTGCGAATTAAAGAAAATCTTGAGTTCATCGAGGTTAGAGGCGAAGTCTATATGCCTCGGAGCGTCTTTTTTGAGCTTGTGGAAAAGCAGGAGCTTAACGAGGAGAAGCCCTTTAAAAACCCACGCAATGCTGCAGCAGGCTCTTTGAGACAGAAAAATCCGAAAATAACCGCAGAGAGAAATTTGTCTATCTTTATTTTTAATATTCAGCAAATAAGGGGAAAGGAGCTGCACTCCCATAAAGAGTCCCTCGATTATCTTAAAACTCTCGGCTTTACAACGGTGCCCTTTTATTATCAGTGCGATACAATAGCCGAGGCACTTGAAAGAATAGAGGAGATAGGCAATAACAGAGGCAGCCTTTCCTTTGATATTGACGGAGCAGTTGTAAAGGTAGATGATTTTGCACAGCGTGAAGCTTTAGGCAGTACGGCGAAGTTCCCCAAATGGGCAGTTGCCTATAAATATCCGCCGGAAGAAAAGGAAACAAAACTTCTTGACATTGAAATAAACGTTGGTAGAACTGGTGTGCTTACTCCCACGGGCGTATTTGAACCGGTAACTTTAGCGGGAACCAGTGTAAGCCGTGCAACCCTTCATAACCAGGATTTTATTTCCGATAAGGATATAAGAATAGGCGATACTGTTATAATCAGAAAAGCGGGAGATATAATTCCCGAGGTCTTAAGTGTAAAGGAACATGGAAAAGATACCGTGCCCTATGTGATGCCGGAGGTTTGCCCCTCCTGCGGAGCAAACGTATTCCGTGAAGAGGGAGAAGCGGCAATAAGATGCACAAACCCCGAATGTCCGGCACAGCTTTTGAGAGTGCTTATCCATTTTTGCTCAAGAGACGCTATGGATATAGAGGGCCTTGGACCTGCGATACTTGGTCTGTTTGTTGAAAAGGGAATAATAAAAACCCCCAACGATATTTATTCCATAACCAAAGATGAGATTACAGAGCTTGAAGGACTCGGTGAAAAGTCGGCGGATAATCTTATGTCGGCAATCGAAAAATCTAAAAGCAACGACTTATCAAGGCTTATTTTTGCCCTTGGAATACGTCATATCGGACAAAAGGCAGGTAAGCTTCTTGCTGCAAAGTTCGGAGATATGGATGCTCTTATGGCGGCTTCTGCACTGGAGATAAGCTCAATTGACGGTTTCGGAGAAATAATGGCTCAAAGCGTTGAAAACTTCTTTTCCCTTCCTCAGAGCCGTGAGCTTATCGCTTCTCTTAAAGAGAGCGGGGTCAATATGAAATCTGAAAACGTCCAGAAGGGAAATATATTTGAGGGTAAAACTTTTGTCCTTACAGGTACTCTTCCTACACTTAAAAGAGCAGATGCGGCAAAGATAATAGAATCCTTAGGAGGCAAGGCTTCTTCTTCCGTTTCAAAGAAAACCGATTACGTTCTTGCAGGAGAGGATGCCGGAAGTAAGCTCAGAAAAGCCAACGAGCTTGGAATCACAGTAATTACCGAAGAAGAATTTTTGGCGATGACCGAAAGCGAAAATCAGTAAGCAAAAAGAAAACGCCGCATCCGAAAGGGTGCGGCGTAAATTATTAATATAAACAAAGTTTAAGGCTTTTAGCTTAAGCGAGAATTTCGTGCTTAAGCTCATATCCCTTTTTGTCAAGGAACTTGTAAATTCTGTCGGCGGGGTTGAGAAGTGAGCTTACGGACATATCGTGGTTAAGTGTGTCGATAATGTAAGCGATATACTTTGACATATCAACCTCAACAAACCATTCTCTTGAAAGAAGCTCAGGTGTTCTGTAAACAAGGTTTGTTGTAAATACTCTGTCAATAAGTCCTTCTTCATAGGCTTTATCGAAGGAAGCGAGTCCTTCGCAGAAAAGACCGAAGCAGGAGCAAATGAAAATTCTGTTAGCTTTAAGCTCTTTAAGTTTTTTAGCAACCTCAAGCATTGATTCGCCGGAGGAAATCATATCGTCTACAACTATAACGTCTTTGCCCTCAACATTAGTGCCAAGGAACTCATGTGCAACAATGGGGTTTCTGCCGTTGACAACTCTTGAATAGTCACGGCGCTTATAGAACATACCAAGCTCAATGCCGAGAACAGTTGAGTAATAGATACATCTGCCCATACCGCCTTCATCAGGGGAGACAACCATAAGATGCTCTTTATCAATTTTGAAATCCTTAACATTGTTTACAAGAGCTTTGATCATCTGATAAACGGGCTGAACGTTTTCAAAGCCTTTAAGGGGAATTGCATTCTGAACTCTGGGGTCGTGTGCATCGAAGGTGATGATGTTGTCAACACCCATCATGTTGCAAAGCTCCTGAAGAGCAAGTGCGCAGTCGAGAGACTCTCTTGCGGAACGCTTATGCTGTCTGCCTTCATAAAGCATGGGCATAATTACTGTAATTCTGTGAGCCTTACCGCCGATTGCAGCAATAACTCTTTTAAGGTTTGCAAAGTGAGCGTCAGGGCTTACACGGACTTCCTGACCGTACATTTTGTAAGTGCATCCGTAGTTAAAGACATCCACAACAATGTAAATATCGAAGCCTCTTACAGACTGATTAATAACTGCCTTAGCTTCACCTGTACCGAAACGGGGGAAAGAGGTGTTGATGAGATAGGAATCACGCTCATAACCTGCAAAAGCAATATTTTCCTTGTGTTCGCTGTCTCTGTTTGAACGCCAGTCAACGATGTACTTGTCAATTTTTGCCGCAAGTTCTTCGCATCCCGGAAGGGCAATAATACCGAGACGACCGTAGGGAATGGTCTGGAAATCATTTGTAAAGTCCGGCATAATAACGAATCCTCCTAAACGAATTTTTCTTCAAGTATATTTTACAATATTTTTTCTTTCATTTAAATAGTAAAAACGAACTATCCGGTTAGAATTAGATGTGAGAATGAAGAAGGCTTTTTGAAATAATTGTGATAATATTCGCAAAAGTCGAAAAAATTGCGCATATATTTTAGTGTGGATATTTTATCTTATAAATTTTATAGAAGAATATTCTACTTGAAAAGAAAAGCTTAATGCAGTATAATAACAAATGAAAAAACTGCCTGGAGGTATACAGTTATGCAGATTGATAAAACAACTACTATCGGTGATATTCTCGATATGTATAGAGAAACAGCAACATTTTTCCTTAATATGGGAATGCATTGTCTCGGCTGCCCTGCATCAAGGGGAGAGACAGTTGAGCAGGCTTGTATGGTGCACGGCGTTGATGCGGACGAGCTTGTAAAAAATATCAACGAGTTCCTTGCATCAAAATAAAAAGGGAAAGTGTGCCGCCCGTTTTCGGGCGGCTGATTTTTTTAGGTAAGCTTTATGAAAAGAGAAACGGTAACTTTACGGCCTAGACTTAAAGGAGCGGCAGATTTTGTAAGAAAGGGAAGCGCTGCTGCGGATATCGGAACCGACCACGGATATCTCGCCGCATACCTTATAACTGAGGAAATATGTCCCTTTGTAACGGCAGCGGATATAGGAGAAGGACCTCTAAATAACGCCCGTGAAACTCTAAAGGAACTGGGAATAGAGGATAAGGTAAAGCTTGTTCTTTCCGACGGTTTAGAAAATCTTGAGCCGAAATCAGCAGACGACATAATAATCGCCGGTATGGGCGGAACCCTCATAGCGGGGATTTTATCAAGGTGCAGCTGGATTAAAAATAAGGGGATCCGTCTTATTCTGCAGCCCATGAGCCACAGCGAAGACGTAAGGGAGTATCTTTACACAAATGGATTTTCGGTTATTGAAGAGAAAGCCGTCTTTGATACGGGCAGGGATTACTGCATTATCTGCGCCGAATATACGGGAGAAAATACTGAAAACACAGCGGGTCTTAAATACATAGGTAAGCTGTTGGACTGCAAAAATGAGGTTGCCCAGCGAATAATTTCCCGCACAAAAGGTCATCTTGAAAGAAGACTTAAAGCTCTTAAAGAGGCTGGGAGAAACCAGGAAGAACAGGCAGAAATAACAGAAAGCCTTGAATTTTTCTACGAAAGAAATTTATAAAGGAGAAAATACCATGACAAAGATAAAAGAAGTTCTTGAATATTTAAACGAGCTTTATCCTTTTGACACAAAAGAGGAATGGGATAACTGCGGACTTTTGGTCGGTGGCGAGGATAACATGGTAGAAAAAATTATGCTCACTCTGGACGTTACAAAAGAGGTTGTGGAGCAGGCTGAGGAAGCCGGAGCAGACCTTATAGTGAGCCATCATCCCGTGATTTTCCATCCCTTTAAGTCCCTTAAGGCGGGAACGGCGGTTTTCAACCTTGCCTGTGCTGATATTGGCGTAATCTCTGTTCACACTCCTCTTGACGGAGCAAAGGGAGGAGTCAGCGAACAGCTTGCAAAGAAAATAGGTCTTAAAAAAATCTCCCACAGCGATTTTTCACCTATGATTGTAACCGGTGAAATTGCTGCAACAGATGTTAAAAAATTTGCAAAGAAACTTAAATCGGCTTTAGGCGGCAGCGTTCAGTATTCCGCTTTTGAAAGGGGAATAAAAAAGGTAGCCGTGTGTTCCGGAGCGGGCGGTTCTCTTCTTGCTGAGCTTCCTGCCGGTTATGCCGACGCTTACGTTACAGGCGAAGCCGCACACCATAATTTTATTGACTGCGAAGAGCAGGGAACGGCGCTTTTTGTCTGCGGACATTTTGAAACGGAGAACATTATTCTCGATGAGCTTGAAAAGAAGCTTTCTGAGAAATTCCCCGATATTGAAATAGAAAAATCTCAGCAGAAAAATCCGAGACTTTCAATCTGATAAAACCGAAAGGAAAAACTGTTAATGGCACTTGACGGCATTTTCCTGCACTATCTGTGCAGTGAAATAAACGAAAAAATGACGGGAGCAAAGGTGGATAAAGTCTTTCAGCCCTCAAAGGAGGAGCTTGTTTTTCTCCTTAGAAGCAGGGAGGGTAACGCAAGGCTTTATATTTCCTCAAGGGCAAACAGCCCCAGAGTCAACTTTACTGAGAACGCTCCCGATAATCCGGCAAATCCTCCGATGCTGTGTATGCTTCTTAGAAAAAAGCTCTGCGGATGCACCTTTGAGGGGATAAGCCAGTATGAAAACGACAGAGTGGCTTTTCTTAAGTTCACAGGCACTGATGAATTAGGCGACCCGGCGGAGTATACTCTCTGTGTTGAAATAATGGCAAAGCACAGCAATATTATACTTGTGGATAAAAAAGGAGTTATCATAGATTCCGTTAAACGTGTTGACTCATCTAAATCCTCTTACCGTGTTGTGCTTCCGGGAGAAAAATATATTCTTCCTCCAAAGCAGAATAAGCTGATGCTTAAAGAGGAAAACGTAAAGACCATAATCAGCCTTTTAAAAGATTCCGATAAACTCCTTTCCAAAGCTCTTCTCAACGTTGTGCAGGGACTTTCACCTCTTTCAGCCCGTGAGATAGCTTTTGAGGTGCTGGGTGACAGCGATGTTTCCTGTGTCATTATAAATGAAGAAGAGTGGGAAGCCCTTGAAGCTTTGCTCAAAAATATGGCAGAGAAAATTTCAAATGGTGAGAGCAGTCCTCAGGTAGTGTTCGGCGAGGATTCAAAACCCCGTGACTTCTCTTTTATGCCCCTTAATCAGTATAAGGGAATGAAAGTGAGAAAGTATGGCTCATGTTCGGAGCTTTTGGACTTTTTCTATACAGAAAAGGACAGAGCGGAGCGAATCCATCAGCGTGCTCAGGATTTGTTCCGTCTTCTGAGCAATACTATTGAGAGAATCAGCCGCAGAATCAATATGCAGACGGCGGAGCTCAATGAAAGCGAAGACAGGGAAAAGCTACGTATTTATGCGGAGCTTATAAGCGCAAATCAGTACAGACTGGGAAAAGGCGCACAGTTTTACGATGTCGAAAACTATTATGACGACAATAGACCAGTGAGAATACCGTGCAGTCCCGCTCTTTCTCCCATTCAGAATTCACAGAAATATTTCAAGGAATATAAAAAGGCATTTGTGGCAGAGAAAAAGCTCACGGAGCTTATTGCTGAGGGTAAGCAGGAGCTTCAGTATGTACAGTCGCTTATGGATATTTTAAGCAGATGTTCGGGGGAAGCTGACCTTTCCGCTCTGAGAGAAGAGCTTATACAGGCTGGGTACATAAAGATGAGAAGTACCAGCGGAAGAAAGGCGAGAAAGGAAAAGCCCCTTGCACCCATGCGCTTTGTGACCGATACAGGAAAGACGGTTTTTGTGGGCAGGAACAATCTGCAAAACGATAAGCTTACCCTTAAAACGGCAGCAAAAAACGATATGTGGTTTCACCTTAAAAATGCCCCCGGCTCCCATGTTATACTTGAAACAAAGGGAGAAGAGCCGGAGGATATAGACATTTTTCAGGCTGCCACACTTGCCTCATGGTTCAGCAGCGCAAGGGACAGTTCAAAAAACGAGATAGACTATACTCAGGTTAAAAATGTCAAAAAGCCGTCGGGTGCAAAACCTGGAATGGTTATATATGACCGTTATAATACAATTATAGTTGACCCCGATTCCGAAATAGTCAAAAAGCTTTCAAAACAGTAAGTATACAAACTCAAAAGCCGATGCATTTATTGCATCGGCTTTATCTTATATATCAGTGTTTTCAAAAAAGTAACTGAGTG
>CAUDRD010000058.1 GCA_958451705.1 uncultured Oscillospiraceae bacterium | reverse complement strand
AGGATAAGGAATTATGAAGAAAGAGAATGCGAAAACAAAAAGAACACCACCTCCGGAGCCGAAGTCCAGGGATGAAAGACGCCGTGAGTATGCAATGGCAAGGCGGAGAAAGAACCGCATTAAGCGCATATTTACAGGACTTCTTTTTTTCCTTTTCCTTGCTGCGGTAGCAGTTACTCTTTGTTTTACAGTGTTCTTTAAAGTCACGACTATAACTGTAGTAGGTGAAACTCAGTATACTGCTGAGCAGATAATAAAAAGCTCAGGCTTAGCCGAAGGAGACAGTCTTTTCGGATTTTCCGCTGAAAACGTCTCTGCTTCAATTACAAGAGCACTTCCCTATATCGGTACAGCCACTATAAAGCGCAGTATACCTGATACCGTAACAATAACCGTAGAAAGCGCAGCTCCTTCCTGTGCTGTGCGTACTGATACAGGCTATATTCTCCTTGATAAAGACAGTAAGGTTCTCGAAAAGACGGACTCTATTGACGAGTCGATTCCCGTACTCAATCTGTCAGGAGTTCAGAAGGCTGATGTAGGCTCACAAATTGTTCTCAAGGATGCTAAGGTTATGAGCAGTTTGTCTGTTTTAGTAAACGCTGCTCAAAAAGCCGGTCTTAATGTAACTTATTACGATTTAAGCGATTCTTTAAATATAAAGATTGTATGCGAAAAGGGTGAGACAACGCTGAAAATCGGTGAAGTTTCCGCCGATACAATAGACAGAAAACTTCTTCTTGCCGGTGAGGCGATTAAAAGGGAAAAGGCAAACGGCAATTCCGTTAAAGGCACCTTTGATTTAACATACGACGGAAAAGCGTATTTTTCGCCGGAAATCGAAACAAATTGAAATTGATAATTGGATAAACCACCAAAAAAAAACGGAAAAATTATAATATTTCTAATTACAGATGATTGTATTTTTATCGTAGGCATGGTAGTATAATATGGTAAATTTGTATAATTGTCTAAATTGAATAAAATAGTATTTCATCAACAGCGGGAGGAAGTTAAATGTCATTTCAGATTGATAACGATTTTGACAGTGTTGTTCAGATAAAAGTAATCGGCGTCGGCGGAGGCGGCGGTAATGCTATAAACAGAATGATAAGAGCGCAGATTCAGGGTGTTGAGTTTATTTCCGTCAATACCGATAAACAGGCTCTTATGCATTCTCAGGCTACACATAAAATTCAGATAGGCGAGAAGATCACAAAGGGACAGGGTGCAGGTGCAAAGCCGGAAGTCGGCCAGCGTTCCGCTGAAGAGAGCAGAGAAGCTATCAGCGACGCTCTTAAGAGCACTGATATGGTCTTTATCACTGCCGGTATGGGCGGTGGAACAGGAACAGGTGCAGCTCCCGTTATAGCTTCCATTGCAAGAGAAATGGGTATACTTACTGTCGGTATTGTCACTAAGCCCTTTGCTTTTGAGGGCAGACGCCGTATGGAACAAGCAGAGGCCGGCATTGCAAATCTTGCAGAGCAGGTTGACAGCCTTATAATAATCCCCAACGAGCGCCTTAAATATGTTTCAGAAGAAAAGATCACTTTTGCCAACGCTTTCGAAGCTGCCGATAACGTGCTTCTTCAGGGTGTTCAGAGTGTTTCGGAGCTTATTAAGGTTCCCGGATATATTAACCTTGACTTTGCCGATGTTACTGCAGTTATGCAGAACGCCGGTCACGCTCATATGGGCGTCGGCAGAGCCAGCGGCAAGGATAAGGCCGAACAGGCTGCAAAGCTTGCTATTTCAAGTCCGCTTCTTGAGACTACAATCAACGGCGCAAAGGGAATTATTATCAGCATTAAGTCCTCTGCGGATATCGGTCTTGATGAAGTCGAGACAGCTTGCGGAATTATCACCGACGCCACTAACGAGGATTCAAACGTTATTTTCGGTGTTTCCTTTGACGAGGCTCTTGACGATGAGATGATAATTACTGTTATTGCAACAAGCTTCGGTGATAACTCAGAAAAGAAGGTTGATGTTTCCTCCTCTTCCGCAAAGCCTGAAGAGAAAGCTCCCGCTGTAGAGGAGAAAAAGCACGTTGAAGATTTCAGCAGCTCTAAGAAGTCATCAGATGACGAGGACTGGTTCTCTTCGGATATTGAGAAATTCTTTAAGAAATAAGTATTAGTTTCTTTTTAACAATTAAACCATAAGCCTAAAAGAGCCGATGCGGTAAAAGCATCAGCTCTTTTTCTTTATAGATCGTCTGCGTCCTGTTCCGGAATTTCAAAGGGGTTTACAGGTACGCCTGTATAGCTGCCGAAAGGATCGGTGGGATCTATAACTCCGCCGATGTCAAAAAGGGCAGCGGCGTTTCAATACTGCGGATTGTTATTGACTTTGTTTTTTGCTCTTTTGTCCTGAGGGTCGTTAGTGTTCTGTTTTTCAGGCATATTGTTTACGTTCTGCATATCGGGGATATTTTTATTGTTCTGGGGCTGGTTATTGCGTTTTTTGTTATTGTTTTTCATTTTTTAAACGCCTCCTTCGCATTTATTATTTGTTGACTTAAGTTCTGATATTCAAAAAATATTTACGGTAAAAATTTTGCAAAGGAGTAATGAAAGTCATATTTTTTGTTTTATTTTGTAAAAATAATGATATAATTGTCATTAACAAAAGTTTGAATTTATTAAAATTCGAAAGGTCAGTTTAAAATATGATGTTCGAAAAAACGGGAACACAGCCCCTGTATATTCAGCTGTATGAATATTATAAGCGGAGAATCATAAACGGAGAAATAAAAAGCGGAAGCAGGCTTCCTTCAATTAGAAAATGTGCGGCGGAGTTTGAAATGAGCAAAACCACCGTTGAAACGGCGTATTTTCAGTTGGCTGCGGAAGGGTACGTTACCCCTAAAGCTAACAGCGGTTTTTACATATCCGATTTAAGCAGCTTTACAGGCAGCATTACTTTTTCAGAGAAGGAGAAAGCTGCCTTAAACTCGATGAGTGAAAAGGGTCAGGCAAACAGTAAAATTAAATATGATTTTGCCTCCTCCAGCGTTGACAGCGAAAGCTTTGACTTTGCCCTTTGGCGAAGATATATGAAAAGCGCATTGCGTGACGATAAAAGGCTCCTATCATACGGTGAACCTCAGGGAGAATATGACCTTCGTGAAGCAATATGCGACTATGCGGCGAAAAGCCGTGATACGGTGTGTACTCCCGAACAGGTGGTAATCGGTTCAGGCGTGCAGAGCCTTCTCTATATTCTCTGTGCTGCAATGGGAGAAAGGGGAAGTAATGCAGCTTTTTCAGGATTTTATTTTGAAAAAGGCGAAACCGTTTTCCGTGATATGGGTTATAACGTCTTTTCTTACCCCGGCAGAGCCGACGTTTCAGAGTTCATAAGGGATAATATATCGGTGGTGTATGTTTCTCCCTCAGGCTTTAACGCAAGGGGAGAGGTGCTTCCCGTACACGACCGATTAAAGCTTATTGAGTATGCGAGAGAAAACAGCGCCCTGATAATCGAAGACGATTACGACAGTGAATTCAGGTATTACGGACGTCCCGTACCCTCCCTACAGGGCCTTGATGCAGGCAGAAACGTGGTATATCTCGGAACCTTTTCGAAGCTCCTTATTCCCTCTTTGAGAGTAAGCTTTATGATTCTTCCAAGTTCGATTATGCCGAAATACGAAAAAATCAAAAACAGCTATTCCCAGTCAGCTTCAAAGGCGGAGCAGATAGCCCTGGGACGGTTTATAAGAGACGGTCATCTCAGCAGTCAAATCAGAAAGGTAAGAAAGCTTTACATGAATAAAAGCCGTAAGCTTTGCAGCGATGCAGAAAATGTGTTCGATGATAAGGCAAAGTGTGAAGTAAGCGAAGGCGGTTTTCTTATTAGGCTTGACGTTAAAAGCGATAAAAAATGTGAGGAGCTTAAAACTCTTGCGGAAAGTAACGGTATTGCCCTCAGAGCGGTGACGGAAAGCGGCGACCGAGGAATAAAAAGTGCAGTCCTTTCCTGTTCGCCTATGCCCTCGGAGAGCTTTTCTGAAGCCCTTAAGGTGCTTTACAACTCATGGTTCGGCAAATAATACGGAAAGAGCCTTGATAATTCGGCAAATTGTTAATTGACTTAATATACAGGGCTGTATTATACTTGTCTCTATAAAAGTATTTTCTTTTAGATAACACTTAAAAGAGGCGGCTTATGAAAAGAATAGAGATGAATCCTAACTGGCAGTTCTGCCAGCGAGGCAAGGAAAAATTTCCGGCTGAGGTTCCAGGCTGCAATTACAGCGACCTTTTGCGTTTAGGACAGATAGAGGATCCCTTTGTGGGGGAAAACGAAGAAAAAACCCTATGGGTTGGCGAAACCGATTGGGATTACTTTGGCACAGTTACCCTTACTAAGGAAGATCTGGATAATGATAAGCTCTTTTTATATTGCAAGCAGCTTGATACTCTTTGCAGCGTGTACTTTAACGACAGTCTCGTTGCAAAAACTGAAAACGTTCATATCTCATACTCTTTTGATATAACAGAGATTGCAAAAGAGGGAGAAAACACCCTGCGTTTTGAGTTTGACTCACCTGTAAAATACATAAAGAAAGCCATAGAAGAGGACAAAACACCACAAAACAATCAGGGACTTACAGGCCTTACCCACATTAGAAAGGCACAGTGCCATTTCGGCTGGGACTGGGGCCCCGTTATACCCATAAGCGGAATTACAGGAGATATATGCGTAAAGGCATATACAGGAGCAAAGGTTAAGTCCTTTGAGATAGAACAAAACCACACTGATGGTAAGGTCGAAATTTATACAACCGTTACCTCTGAGCATTTCAGCGGAAAAACTGAAATAGAGATAACCGTAAAAGACCCTGACGGTAAAGTGATCGATACAAAAAGAGGCGAAAACGGCGCATTTAAAATGTACTGCACCGTCGAAAATCCAAGGCTTTGGTGGACAAATGACCTCTCTGAGGAAAAGGAGCAGCCTCTTTATACTGTGGAGACAAGAATATTTTCAAACGGCGAGGAATGTGACTTTGCCTCAAAAAAAATCGGTCTTCGCACCCTTACCCTTGACCGCTCCGAGGATCAGTGGGGCAGCAATTTCTGTTTTGTCCTTAACGGCGTAAAGATTTTTGCCAAAGGCGGAAACTACATTCCCATGGATTCCCTTATAACAAGGGTTACAGATGAAGATAAATTAAAGCTTATTGAAAACTGCGTAAACGCAAACCTCAATATGATAAGAGTATGGGGCGGCGGATATTACGAAAGCGATGAGTTTTACTATATGTGCGACCGCTTAGGTGTACTTGTCTGGCAGGACTTTATGTTTGCCTGTGCTCCCTATCCGTTTTATAACGAAAAATTCCTTGCAAACGTAAAGAGAGAAATAGAGTTTACAGTTAAAAGACTACGCCATCATGCAAGTCTTGCAATATGGTGCGGCAATAACGAAATTGAAGCCATGGCTCTGGGCTGGAAGGCATATACAAAGCTTACAAAGTGGACACAGAAATTCTTCTATGAGATTCTGCCCCCGTGGGTAAAGAGCCTTGACGATAAAACTCCTTTCATAAATACTTCGCCCATAGGCAGCGAATATATGAAGGGTATGGGCAGCGACGACACGGGAGACACTCACCTTTGGCAGGTATGGCACGGACTTATGCCCCTGACCTTCTACCGTAAGCGTATGACACGTTTTTGCAGCGAGTTTGGCCTTGAATCAATGCCCTCCATGAAAACAGTTCGCTATTTTGCAAAGCCTGAAGATTACTCTCTTACCGGTAAAGTGTTTAACGCTCACCAGAAGAGCCCCAGCGGAAACCAGAAGATGTACTATTATATAGCTTCCCGTTATCTTATTCCCAAGGGCTTTTCCGATACCCTTTACCTTTCCCAGCTTATTCAGCAGGAGGGAGTCCGTGACGCCACGGAACATTGGCGCAGAAACAGGGGCAGGTGCAACGGCTCTATTTACTGGCAGCTCAACGACTGCTGGCCTGTATGCTCCTGGGCAGGTATAGATTATTTGGGAATGAATAAGGCTGTACAGTTTGCCTCTAAAAAGTTCAACGCTCCCATAACTGTCTCCGTTGAGGACAGCAAAGAGGAATTTAAAATCTTCGTTGTAAACGATACCCTTAAGCCTTTTGAGGGAGAAATTCACTATACGCTGATGAACTTTGCCGGCGAAAAATTGAAGGAGTTTTCATCCCCTGTAAAGGCTGAACCGGTAAAATCTACCTTTGTGGAAACTCTCAAAACCTCCGACCTTGCTTCCGGGCTTAATGTTTCAAAGCTGGTTCTTGCAGTAAGGCTTCTGAAAGATTCAAATGTTGTTTCTGAGAGGATACAGCTTTTCGGAGCAGAAAAGGATATTGAACTTCCAAAATGCAATATTACCGCAGAGGCTGAGATAAGGGGAGATAAAGCGGAGATCACTCTTTCGGCGGATAAATTTGCCCGAAACGTACTTGTGGAAAGCGACCTTACCGAAGGCAATTTCAGCGATAACTTTATGGATATAATTCCCGGTGAAGAGGTAAAGCTGACAGTAAAGGTTCAGGAGGGCGTAACGGCTCAGGCTCTTAAAGAAAGCCTCACATATACCACCGTAGGAAATATCGAAAACAACTATTCAAAGCTCTATGGCAGATGGACTCAGTTCAGAATAAAGATGATACCCATTAACTTTATTACATGGATTGGCCGTGCCTTAGGAATAGACTAAAATTACAGCCCGGAGGAATCCGGGCTTTTGCTTTTTAAACATTAACCGAAAATACCCAGGTGTTGAAATAACAGGATATACACTGTAAAATTAGTGATAAGTTAAATTCTATTTTAGGAGTTATTATGCGTTACGAAAATATTGTAAAAGGTGAATTTATTTCAAGGCCAAACCGATTTATAGCCAATGTAAAAATCGGCGGTGAAATTTATAAATGCCATGTAAAAAACACAGGCAGATGCCGTGAGCTCCTTGTGCCCGGGTGCGAGGTATGGCTGGAGCACTGTAAAAGCGAAAAGAGAAAGACGGAGTATTCCCTTATCACTGTAAATAAAAACGGAAAACTTATAAACATGGACTCCCAGGCTCCCAATAAGGCAGCCGAAGAGTGGATTAAAAGTGGCGGACTTGTACCGAATATTAAGCTTTTAAAGCGGGAGCAGAAATGGGGAGACTCAAGGTTCGATTTTTATTTTGAAACGGAAAAGGAAAAGGCCTATGCTGAGGTTAAAGGGGTCACCCTCGAGGAAGACGGAGTGGTAATGTTTCCCGACGCTCCTACCGAGAGGGGAGTAAAGCACGTAAAAGAGCTTTGCAGATTACAGGAAGAGGGCTTCGGAGCATATATTATATTTGTAGTTCAGATGAAGGATGTAAAATATTTTACCCCAAATAGTAAAACCCATAAGGAGTTTGCAGATGCCCTTTGTCAGGCGGAAAAATCGGGGGTGAATATTGTCGCCGTGGACTGTTTTGTCTCTCCTGAAATTATGGAGATAAAGGATAGGGTAAAGGTTATTTTGCATGATGAAAATTTAGTGAAAGGAAACGGCGATTAAGATGGACGACCTTTTTTTAAAGGGGATTGAAATAAACCGAAACTTAATTGATGAAGACAGTTATCTAAATGATATTCCTGTACTTATCGGAACGAAAAAACTGCTTTTTAAGAGCCATATAACCTTTTTTACCGGTGAAAACGGAACGGGAAAATCCACTCTCCTTGAAGCTATTGCCGTTGCCTGTGGTTTCAGTGCAGAGGGAGGTACGCTCAATTACAGCTTTTCAACCTACGATTCCCATTCTCCCCTTTACAAAGCCCTGAAAATAGCAAAGGGTGCAAAAAGGCCGTCTTTCAGCTATTTCCTGAGGGCGGAGAGCTTTTATAATGTTGCCACCAAAACGGAAGAATACCGCGATAAGCCGGAGAGTGTTTACTATTCAAAATACGGCGGAAAATCCTTTCATGCTCAGTCCCACGGGGAAAGCTTCTTCTCACTTATAGGGGCCTTTTCTCCTAACGGCCTGTATATTCTCGATGAGCCGGAAGCGGCCCTTTCTCCTCAGAGGCAGCTTGCGGTGCTCAGCGAAATTTATTCTCTGGCAAATGAAGGAGCACAGTTTATAATAGCCAGCCATTCCCCTATACTTTTAGGTATTCCCGGCGCACAGATTCTTTCCTTTGACGGGGAGCGTATTGAACCCTGCGAATATACTCAAACGGAAAGCTATAAAGTGACGGAGATGTTTATTAAAAACCGAGAGCATCTTTTGAGATATTTGCTCGAGGAATAAATGCTTAAATAAATCTTATAGATAAAGGACCGTATTTCTGCTGAAAGTGCGGTCTTATT
>CAUDRD010000057.1 GCA_958451705.1 uncultured Oscillospiraceae bacterium | reverse complement strand
CCCTGGCAGGGGACGATATGTACGGCGGAAGCCGTGATTTAATTGCGAGGCATGCACTCCACTGCGGGAAACTGGAATTTGTGCATCCCGTTACAGGAGAAAAAATGAATATATGCGCCGGTTTGCCGGCGGATATGCAGAACCTTGTCAACAGTATGATATAATTGTATTTTCATGCATTAAATCCGGTGTTATATGCAAAATGGACTTGATTATATTTAAAAGGATGTTATAATATTGACATAACTAAAATCAGGGAGGACAAGGTAATGAAAAAATCAGTTAAAATTCTTTCAGTTTTAATGGCAATCGTACTTATGGTTGCAGCTTTCGCAGCCTGCGGCGGCGATGCTGTAAAAGTAAAGGTTATCGACATAAAGCTCACAGATGAGGTTTATGCATTCGGCGTTGATAAGAGCCAGCCTGAGCTTCTCGAGCAGGTAAACGCATTCATCAAGGAGATCAAGGAAAACGGCAAATTCGAAGAGATTTGCGACAAATACTTTGCAGGCGGCACACCTACACCTGTTGAGTCAGCAAAGGAAGATTCCTCTAAGGATCAGCTTGTTGTAGCTACAAACGCAGCTTTTGAGCCATTTGAGTATATGGACGGCGACAAATACGTCGGTATTGATATGGAAATTGCAGCAGCTCTTGCTGAAAAGCTTGGCAAAGAGCTTGTAATCAAGAACATGGACTTTGACGCTGTTTGCCTTTCAGTTGGCCAGCAGAAATGCGATATTGCAATGGCAGGTCTTACAGTAAGCGCTGATCGTCAGAAGTATGTTACTTTCTCAGATCCCTACTACCAGGCATCTCAGAAGGTTGTAGTAAAGGGCGACGACACAACATTTGACAACTGCAAGACAAAGGAAGATGTTGAGGCAATTCTCAACGGCTTTGATGCTACAGTTAAAATCGGCGGACAGAACGGTACAACAGGCGCAAGTTATGTACAGGGCAGCAAAGACTTAGGTTTTGACGGACTTAAAGCTTCCTTCGTAGGTTATAAGAATGCATCTCTTGCAATTCAGGACCTCATCAACGGAAACATCAACTATGTTATCGTTGACGAAGCTCCCGCTGAGGCAATTGTAAACGCTATGAATGCAATGGCATAATCATAGACTTATCAGACAGAACATTAACCATAACAAACCTCACCCTAACCAGGTGAGGCTTGTTGCGTGAATAAGGAAAAGTGATATGGGAAATTTTGATGTAAAAGTGGAAGCTTTCCTGGAGTCATTCTTAGATGGTGGCGGTTACAGAAGTGTATTGACAGGTTTGCAGAACACTATGATAATTGCCGTTTGCGGTTTGTTAATTGGTATTGTAATAGGTACGCTTATAGCAACAGTAAGAGTGCTGCCGAAATACAAAACCCTTCCAAAAGTTTTAAACGGCATATGCAGCTTTTACGTTGCCCTGTTTAGAGGAACTCCGGTAGTTGTACAGCTTCTTGTTTTCTACTATGTAATGCTTCCCCTTATGGGACTGAAACTCAGCTCCGTTGCCGTTTCAGTAGTAGTTTTCGGTATGAACAGCGGCGCCTATATTTCAGAGATTATGCGAAGCGGAATTCAGTCAGTTGATATAGGTCAGATGGAGGGCGGACGCTCCCTGGGCCTTAGCTATTCAACTACAATGATGCGCATAGTAATACCTCAGGCTGTTAAGAACATACTGCCGACTCTCGGTAACGAATTTATAGCTCTTATTAAAGAGACCTCTGTTGTAAGCTTTGTCGGTGCAACGGACCTGTATGTTGCCTTTAACTATATCGGTACTAATAACTATGAGTTTATGGTACCCTACCTTGTAATGGCTCTTATTTATATAGCGATAGTCCTTATAATCAGCCTGTTTATTAAGATTATGGAAAGGAGTTTGAGGAAGAGTGATAGAAGTCATTAACCTTAACAAAAGCTTCGGTAAGCTCCACGTTCTTAAAGATATAAATATAAATATCGAAAAGGGCGAAAAGGTTGTTGTAATCGGTCCCTCCGGTTCCGGAAAGAGTACCTTCCTCAGATGCCTTAACTGTATGGAAGACCCTACATCTGGACAGATTATTTTTAAGGGCGTCGATATTGCCGATATGAAAGTCGATATAAACGTTCATCGCCAGAAGATGGGCATGGTTTTCCAGCATTTCAACCTTTTTAATAATAAAACAGTCCTTGAAAACATCATGCTTGCTCCTGTTTATGTGGGCAATAAGAACCGCAAGAAAACGGGAAAGAGCAAGGCGCAGATAAAGGAAGAAGCCAAAAAGAACGCTATGGATCTTCTTAAGCGAATCGGTCTTGAAGATAAGGCGAACGTGTATCCCTCCCAGCTTTCAGGCGGTCAGAAGCAGCGTGTAGCCATTATCCGCTCCATGGCTATGAACCCCGATGTTATACTCTTCGACGAGCCTACGTCGGCTCTTGACCCGGAGATGGTAGGGGAAGTTCTCGCCCTTATGAAAGACCTTGCCGACAGCGGAATGACAATGGTTGTCGTAACCCATGAGATGGGCTTTGCCCGTGAAGTGGGAACAAGAGTAATCTTTATGGATGACGGAAGAATAATTGAGGAAAATAATCCCAAAGATTTCTTTGAGCATCCCCAAAATCCAAGACTTAAAGAGTTCCTTTCAAAGGTACTTTAATAAGCAATATAAAAGAGGGACAGGTAACTGTCCCTCTTTTTGTAGGTAAAATTTTATATCAGCCGTTTTTATTATAATGCTCTGCGAGCAAATTCATAGCTTTAAATAATTTATATGTGTATATAAACGGACCAACTACTATAAGCGAGCCAATCACATTCCAAAGCCAAAAATCGGCTGCTCCAAAAGAGAACGGAATTCCGCGGCGTTTAAGTTCGTTACCGATTCTCGCTGAAATTTTGTGAGCCCAGACAATAGCACCTATTCCCAGTGTAAGAGGACCAACTATGAAAAGGAGAAGGCAATAATGCATAGTCTTTTTTCCGTCGTAACGGCTGGCAATAACATTAATATCATTTGATATTGAAGAATAGACGACAATTGAATAAATGCCAAAGGTTATTAGCGATAGTAGAATTAGTTTAATAAGGCTGCGATTGGTTTTCAGCTGACCTACAGGAGCCGCTTGATTGACCTGATGATAATTGGGGGCCTGTGCATTATTATAATTGTTTTGATTATACTGTTCATTCATGAACAACACCTCCTTGCAGATATATTATCACATATTATTATCAAATGCAACAAAATTATATAATTTTACAACTGAATATTATAAAAAACATCTAATAATGAATTTGCTGACAAAGAAAAAAGAAAGGACCTCCAAAAAGGTAAGTCCTTTCCTTTTTATGTACTTTTATATTTTTAAAATCAGAAATCCTTGTTTTTCTCAACCTCATCGAAGAGCTCAAGCATCTTATCAGAGGGCTTTGCAGTGAAGAGGCTTACTACAACTATGAGGATAAGACCGATGCCGAATCCGGGAGCCAGTGAATAGAGTCCTGTCATATCTGCAATTGTCTTTCCGGCAAAGGGGATATAGTCCCAAAGGATAACGGTTAAACCGCCGCCTATCATTCCAGCAGCAGCTCCTGTTCTTGTTGTGCGACGCCAGAAGATTGCCATAATCACAACGGGGCCGAATGCAGAACCGAAGCCTGACCAAGCATTTGAAACGAGGTCCATAATGCCGTTGTCGGGGTTAAGAGCAATGATAAATGCGATAACCGAAACTACAAGAACTACAATTCTGCTGACTCTGAGCATGCTCTTATCGCTTGCATTTTTATTGATAACACCCTTGTAAAGGTCTTCGGATATAGCGGAAGCGGTAACAAGAAGCTGAGAATCGGCAGTTGACATAATAGCAGCGAGTATTCCGCAGAGAATAATTCCGCCGATAAAGGGAATACCAATGCGGTTAGAGAATATCTCCGTAATCATGTTGATAAATACATTTTCTGTTTCGTTTCCTGAAAGGGGAGCGTCAACGAAGAATGCCTTGCCGATAATTCCAAGGAAGCATGCAACTGAAAGGGAAATAATAACCCATACAATTGCTATTATTCTTGATTTTTTAAGTTCCCTACTGTCTTTAATGGCCATGAAACGAACAAGAATATGAGGCATTCCGAAGTAGCCAAGTCCCCATACAACCTGAGAAACTATGTCGATGAATCCAAGCTTTTCTCCGCCGCTGTATGTAGGATCAAGGAAATTAATGCCCATGCCGTTAAGTATCGCTGTGGTTTCGCCCATACCGCCGATCATTTTAATTGCAATAAAGGGAACTACCATAAGTGAAATTATCATCATGAATCCCTGGACAAAGTCTGTCCAACATACGGCAAGGAATCCGCCGAGGAAAGTATAAATAAGGATAACGGCGGCACCGATAAGAAGAGCAACAGTGTAATCAATTCCGAAAACAGAAGAGAAAAGTGAAGCTCCCGCTGAAAAACCTGATGCAGTGTAAACCAAGAAGAAAATCATGATGAAAATAGAAGAGGCTACACGAAGCACTCTCGATTTATCTTCAAAGCGGTTTTCAAAAAATTCGGGAAGAGTAAGTGAATTTCCGCATTTCTCAGTATATCTGCGAAGACGTGAGGAAACTAATGCCCAGTTAAGTATTGTGCCTATTGCAAGACCTACTGCAATCCAGACCTGACCTGTACCTAAAGCGTAAATGGCTCCGGGCAAGCCCATGAGCAGCCAGCCGCTCATATCGGAAGCCTGTGCGCTCATTGCGGCAACCCAGCCGGAAAGGCTTCTGCCGCCGAGGAAATAATCCTCAGAGGTTTTTGACCTTTTCATTGAGTAGACGCCGATGGCCATCATAAGTGCCAGGTAAGCGCCAAAGGCCAGTAAAATCCAAAGGTTATTACTCAAATAAAACACTCCTCAAAGTAAAAATATGATAACCAATATTATACTATTTTTCGCACTTTAACGCAACAGCAAACAAAAGGGAATAGTCAAATATTTACTTTTTTGTCGATATCATACTATCTTAAATTACTAATGTATATGTAAAATAGATTAGTGTGTAAGAAATGGCAAATCTACTGTGTGTATCAAAAGGCAATTAAATTGAAATATATTGTCATTGTTTTGTTGCCAAAAGTTAAAGGAATGTTCATAGGACAGTAACAAAACAAAAATAAACATCAGGTATTATATACACGTACTCAAGGAGAAAGGAGCCGCACCGAGTATCCTGTAAAATGAGTACAGCTCTTACCCCTCCTCAAAGCAACCCCTCAATTTAAGAAAAACGACTGGAGAAATCCGGTCGTTTTTTCTTTTATGTGGTATTTGGCGGGAGAAATGCGCATATTATTTTTTAGCAGTAATAGTTTAAGGATGCAAAAACAGGAGGCAAGAGATGAAAACATATAAGCCGGAGGGGTGGATTTTAAACACCTCGGAAAACAAAAATGCGCTCGCCAGTCTTTCAGCTATTAAGGAGAGCTTCCGCACGGGAAAAGCAGTGGAAGCGAGAGCCGTGCTCTGCGACAGGGAACACAATCTGCACGTTGATTTAGGACTCATGAAAGGAGTAATCCCACGAGAAGAGGGAGCAATAGGCATAGCAGAAGGAACCGTCAGGGACATAGCTATAATATCACGGGTAAATAAACCTGTTGTCTTTGTAATAACAGGTTTTGAGAATGACGACCTGGGCAGAACATATGCAGTTTTAAGTAGAAAACAGGTACAGGAAAGATGCATGGAAGAAATCAGAACTCTTCGTCCCGGGGATGTTATAGATGCCAAGGTGACTCATATGGAAAGCTTTGGAGCTTTTGTGGATATCGGAGCGGGAATAAGTGCATTGCTGCCTGTTGACAGCATATCGGTATCACGAATTCCACACCCTTCCCAGCGATTTTCACCGGGCGACAATATTAAGGCCGTCGTAAAGAGTATTGACGAAAATTACAGAATCACCCTCAGCCATAAAGAGTTGCTCGGTACATGGGAACAGAATGCCAGTCTTTTTTCGCCGGGAGAAACAGTTCCTGGAATTGTACGCAGCGTTGAGAAATACGGAGTTTTTGTAGAACTGGCTCCCAATCTCGCAGGTCTTGCGGAGTATTCAGCGGATATAGAGCCGGGACAGTGCGCAGGAGTTTACATTAAAAGCATGATACCGGAAAAGATGAAAATAAAGCTGATAATAGTAGACGCCTTTGACGGAGAGATGCCGAAACGTGAAACTCCCTACTTTACAACGGCGGAGCATATAGACAGATGGGTTTATTCGCCGGAATGCTGTCCCAAAGTGGTTGAAACTATTTTTGACAGCGAAACCGAAGACCATGCCAATATGGATTTTGAACAGGGGCAAGAGGATACACAAGAAGCGTAAAATAAACATTATAGAAGCTATGCTGAATTTGAAGGCGCAGCTTTTTGATTTAACGATGCTTGTTGCCGCCAGAGAAAAATGATATAATAAGTCAATCAAATTTAAGTATAGAACAAGGAGTAAGAAAATGCCGGAATATAAATACGATACCCAGTTATTAATTGAGGGAGAAAATCTTGATGAGGACGCAATAAACGAATATTTTGTTTCAAAATTCAAAGGGGACTGTCTGCTGGCAGTAGGCGATGAAAATTTAATAAAGATACATTTTCACACTAATGAGCCTTGGAAAGTTTTGGAATACTGTGCTTCTCTGGGAGAAATATATGATATTGTAGTCGAAGATATGGACAGACAGGCCAGAGGATTAAAGGGCTAAAATTACAGAAAAGATAAAAACTTAAAGCCTCAAATCGTAAAGATTTGAGGCTTAGTTTTATTTACTGTGTTTTGCTTTAAGGTAAGCGATTATGCTGCCTATTACGAATCCGCCGCAAATTAAAGCTGCGATTATATCCATTGCAACACTTCTGCCTACTTTTTGGAGAATCTCCTGTGTGGCTTCCGAATAGGCGGAAACATCAAGGTAAAGCTTTAAAAATGAAGCGGCGAGGCCGAAAAGAGCCATACCTAAAATACCGTTTATCTGCCTTTTCTTATCTTTTAAAATATCTTCAGCGTTTTTTTCGCTGTTAAATACCGACGGATCAACGGCTTCAGGAGTTTCGGTGCAGAAGTAGTGATATCCGTTGTTGCCCCAGACATATTCCCAGCCGGCGTTTTTGAATTTCTCAAGGTATTCCTTGGGATTTTCTACCTTAGGTGCATAGTCGGCTTTAAACTGTACGGTGCTTTTTTCGCACATAAAGAATGTGTACTCAGGTCTTTCGCATCTTAAAAGGAAATATCCTTCGGCTGCCTGTTGGCTGAGCCACTGTTCCTCAGCTTCCGTACTGTTGGAGCCAAAGCTTTTTTTTACCGATTCAAGGCTCTCCGGGCTTTCCTCTTCACGTCTGTAAAGGGTGAGTCCGGTGTCTTCAAGTACCTTCTCAAATCCTGAATCTTCATCATAAACTGCGAGGTTTTCGCATATTCCGTTTACCGAAAACTCATAGCAATAGTTTTTTGGTTCCCATTTTTTATATGTGAACTTTCCCTGAGACACGTCAATTTCACTTATATGCCAGCCTTCGCAGGATTTTTCCCGCAGTAGATTAGCGGTGCCTTTAAGGTCGCTGAACCACATGCGGTATTTTTCGATTTTCATTGATTTATCTTTCACAGTTTCACCTTTTTCTTTAAATCGTAACATTGTTATGATACAATATTTCACAGTTAAAGTAAAGGAGAAAACCGGTGAAAAACGCAGGACTTTATATACACATTCCCTTTTGTTCAGGTAAATGTCCCTACTGTGACTTTTATTCGTCACGGGGAAACGAGGAGCAGATGGACTGCTATATTTCGGCTCTTTGTGATGAGATAGAGAGAAAAAGCGAAGAGTATCCTTTTTCTGCCGATACCGTTTATTTCGGCGGAGGAACTCCGTCGCTTTTAGGGGCGAAGAGGCTGAGCAGAATTTTAGACGCAGTCTGTAAATCTTTTGATGTCAGGGCTGATGCGGAAATAACAGTGGAATGTAATCCGTCGTCAGTTGACCAAAACTTTTTTAACGATATTGCCCTTAGCGGTTTTAACCGCATTTCTATGGGTATGCAGTCTTTTGTGGACAGTGAACGAAAAATTCTCGGACGAAGAGGCAGCGGAAAAGATGTTCTCAAAAGAGTGGAAGAGGCAAGAAGAGCGGGACTCGAAAACATTTCTCTCGATTTAATGCTGGGTATCCCTTTGCAGACAAGGGAGAGTTTTGCTCAAAGCCTTAATGCATGTATAGAGTCAGGTGTGCCACATATAAGCGGGTATATGCTCAAAATTGAAGAAGGAACACCATTTTATAAAATGGGTGATAAACTGCTGCTGCCCGATGAGGATACAGTCTGCGATATGTACATTC
>CAUDRD010000056.1 GCA_958451705.1 uncultured Oscillospiraceae bacterium | reverse complement strand
GTGTCTCAGTCCCAATGTGGCCGTTCAACCTCTCAGTCCGGCTACCGATCGTCGACTTGGTGAGCCGTTACCTCACCAACTATCTAATCGGACGCGAGCCCATCTCTCAGCGGATTGCTCCTTTGATACCTCTGTCATGCGGCAAAGATATGTTATGCGGTATTAGCGTTCGTTTCCAAACGTTATCCCCCTCTGAGAGGCAGGTTGCTCACGCGTTACTCACCCGTCCGCCACTAAGTTTAATATCTTCCACCCGAAGGCTTCCGTTATTAAACTCCGT
The DNA here is from genome assembly GCA_958451705.1 of uncultured Oscillospiraceae bacterium. GTDB lineage: Bacteria > Bacillota > Clostridia > Oscillospirales > Acutalibacteraceae > UMGS263. The sequence goes on along the minus strand of CAUDRD010000056.1, from coordinate 8,181 downwards.
TCGACTTGCATGTGTTAGGCACGCCGCCAGCGTTCGTCCTGAGCCAGGATCAAACTCTCTAAATTATTCTATCAAAACACTTTCGTGTCTTAACCTAATTCAGAGCTTTTGTTCGCTCATTCGATACTGACGTATCGCAAATTTTTGTATCCATCAGAATACTGAATCTCAAATTCTTTCAGGGTTCCTTTTTGTCTCTCGTTGTTTAATTTTCAAGGTCCGTTTTGCTCCCTCACCTGAGGTGCCTGATTATAATACCAAATCCAACATCAAATGTCAACACTTTTCTTCAAAAAAATTGCGAAAAAGGTCGTTTTTTACCTTCTTTGCCGTTTTTGATAAATTCTTTCATCATTTTGGAAATGAATTGGATAATTAAGACTCGATTTGGGCAAATTATTACCATGATTAAACGGAGGTATGGCAAAATGAACCGCAAAAACAAAGCCATCGGCGAAAAATTCCGCAGAAGCTGGCAAATTTTAATTATAGTTCTTTTAAATATTCTTATTATAACAGCAGTACTTTCACCCTTCATGACTGATATGTGGACAAAGAGTTCCGCTGTAGAGACTCTTTCAAAATTCGGGTCAAGGGGAGATGAGGTAAGACAGATTCAGCGAAAGCTCAAATCCCTGGGACTTTACAAAGGCAACATTGACGGAATTTACGGAACGGCAACCCGTGATGCCGTAAGACAGTTCCAGAGAAACTGCGGCATTACTGTTGATGGAATCGCCGGGCCTAAGACTCTTTTGTATTTAGGAATCACTGGAACCTCATCTGGCTCTTCTTCCTTTTCCAGCAGCGACATAAATCTTCTTGCAAGAGTTATATCGGCAGAAGCGAGAGGAGAAAGCTATGAAGGACAGGTGGCGGTAGGCGCAGTAGTCCTCAACCGCATTGAACACTCATCTTTCCCCGATACAATGTCTGGGGTAATTTATCAGCCCGGTGCCTTTTCATGTCTCAACGACAGTAACTGGAGTCAGCCAGTCTCAGCCTCCGCTAAAAAAGCAGCTCAGGATGCCATAAACGGATGGGACCCCACCGGCGGAGCAATATATTACTATAATCCAAAGAAAACCACAAATAAGTGGATGCTTTCACGTCCGATTATAAAAAGAATAGGGAACCATGTATTCTGCAAGTGATTAAAAATGTGAACGAATTTGCGGAATCGAGGATTTAGCTGTCGGCGAGTATACGTCACGAGTTAAGGCTCAACCTGTTGTTTCTTATCCGTATTTTATAAACGCAGGCGAATATATTTATTTTTTTACTATCGCTCCGTTTGCGACTTATGTGCAGCTTTAACCTGCGCCACTCATGCCGTGGCGGGCACATACTTTTGTCCATAGCAACAAAAGTATGCAAAAATGCATTTGCGGCGGAGTCCCGCCGCCTTGCCAAAACAGAAAGTTGTTATCAGCGCAATGTTGGTTTTCTGCTAAACGCCCTCCGACGGCAGTCTGAAAATTTTATTTTATCACCATCAAAGTGTGAACGTTTTACTGATAACCATATTCTTTCCCTTGCCGTCTGCTTGGTTGTGCTTGCGTTTACCAATTCACGTCGGCAGTCTGGAGGGTTTTAATTTATCACCTGCAAACAGTAACCGCTTTACTGCTTTCCACATCTTTTCCTTTGCCGACGTGTGCGACTGTCGGGAAATTGGTTATGTGCGATTCTTTTGTTTTGTGTTCTATTGCTTTTATGTTCACACAAGGCAACATCGCAGGCAGTAATATTTATTCTTTACTGTAAGTCAATGTGCGTCTTGAAAGTGAACATGTCCGTCGCAGGCAGCTATACTTATTTTTACCGGTCAGTCAGTGTGCGACTCGGGTGCAGCGTGACGCTGCTGCGAATTGAGTGCAGGCTCAGCCTGCTATATATAATTGTATATAATTTTACTAATATTAAAAAAGGGGTTGTATTTTATATTTATATGTGGTAAACTTTTTAACGTAAAGTTTTAGTATGTGTATTCTGGAAGAGTGGGGCAACCCGCTCTTCTGTTTATTTAAAGTCTTTTTTATTCTTATAATTTTTTTAAGATTGGAGTAATGGATTTGGCTGGAAACGAAAAAAACAAAACAGTTGCCGCTGTCTGGTCAATTGCCGAGCCTATTGCCGAAGAGCTTGGGCTCATAATCTGGGATATCCGCTTTTTAAAAGAAGGCGCTACCTGGTACCTCAGAATTTTTATCGACAAGGAAGGCGGAGTCGGCATCACCGACTGCGAAAACATGAGCCGTGCTATTGACAAACCTTTAGATGAGGCTGACCCCATAGAGCAGAGCTACTGCCTTGAGGTATCCTCACCGGGAATCGAACGTGAGCTTACAAGAGATTTTCACTTTGAATGTGCCATGGACTGCCCCATAAAGCTGCGCCTTATCAGACCCGACGAAAAGGGGCGCCGTGAATTTTCGGGCACACTTAAGGATTTTGATAACGGTATTCTCACCGTTGAAGGAAAAGACGGAGAGATATTTAAATTTAATAAAAAAGATACGTCATGGGTTAAGCTTGACGATTTTGGAGGTTTTTAAAAAATGAATAAGGAATTTTTCGAGGCTGTTTCTCTTTTGGAAAAAGAAAAAGGTATACCCGCTGAGTATCTCTATGAAAAAATCAGCACCGCAATTACAGTAGCTCTCCGCAAGGACTACGGCGGAAAAGACGTTGTATTCTGCGAGATAAATCCCGCAAAATACGAAATGAACATATTTGTACGCAAAAACGTTGTCAGCGAAATTGATGACCCCGCAACAGACATACTCCCCGAAGCTGCTTCAAAGTATAAAAAGATGGCGGCTCCCGGAGATATTGTGGAAATCCCAATCGACACAAAGAAATTCGGCAGAATCGCTGCACAGACAGTTAAGCACGTTATCCGTCAGGGAATCAAAGAGGCGGAAAAAGGTCAGATGCTTCAGGAGTTCCAGAGCCACCATCAGGAGCTTGTAACGGCAAGAGTCGTTATGGTTGACGACGAAACAGGCAACGCAACTCTTGAAATCGGCAAGGGTCAGGCTGTGCTTCCCAAGAGCGAGCAGGTTCCCGGTGAAACACTTAAAGTTGACGACCTTGTAAAGATTTACGTTGTTGACGTTAAGGAAACGGAAAAAGGTCCCAAGGCTATGATTTCAAGAACTCATCCCGGCCTTGTAAAGCGTCTTTTTGAGACAGAAGTTCCCGAAATCTATGACGGAGCAGTTGAAATAAAGGCCGTTTCCCGTGAAGCAGGTTCAAGAACAAAGATAGCCGTTTACAGCCGTGACGAAAACATCGACGCTGTCGGCGCATGTATCGGTCAGAGAGGCACAAGAGTAGCTAAGGTTGTTGAGCTTCTCGGCGGAGAAAAAATAGATATAGTAAAATACAGTGAAGATCCCGCTGAATTTATCGCAGCCGCTCTTGCTCCCGCTGAGGTTATCTCAGTAACTGTCGATACAGACGCACCTAATTCATGCCATGTAATTGTTCCCGATTCTCAGCTTTCCCTTGCAATCGGAAATAAAGGTCAGAACGCAAGACTTGCAGCTAAACTTACAGGCTGGAAAATAGACATTCACTCCGATTCCGAAACTCCCACTTCAAAGGAAGCCGAAAGCGAAACACCGGAGGCCGCCGCTGAGGAAGAAGCAGAGGTTCAGGAGTAACTAAACCCCATTTTCCCCGCAGAACAGGAGGGATAAAACCATGCAGCACGTTAAAAAGATACCTATGAGAAAATGCACCGGCTGCGGTGAGATGAAACCTAAAAAAGAGCTGGTGAGGGTCGTTAAAAGTCCCGAAGGAGAAATCTCCCTTGACCTTACCGGACGCAAAGCGGGCAGAGGCGCATATGTATGCCGCAATCCCCAGTGCCTCAAAGCTGCTCAAAAGGCAAAGCGCTTTGAAAGAGCTTTTTCCTGCCCCATACCTCAGGAGGTTTTTGATAAGATGACCGAGGAGCTGAGCAAGGATGAACAATAAATTCCTCAATCTCTTAGGCATGGCACGCCGGGCAAATATGCTCTCACAGGGACGGGATGCATCGGTGGCGGCGGTAAAGGGAAATAAAGCTAAAATCTGCTTTATCTCCTCAGATGCTTCACAAAGACTGGAAAAAGAAATGCGTACCGTCTGCGAGGGAAGAAATACACAAGTTATAAGAACCCCTTTTACAATGGCAGAAACCGGATTTGCAACAGGGAATAAAACCATGGGGGTTATTACAGTAAACGACGAGGGATTTAAGGCTAAAGCCCTTAAGCTTCTTGCCGAACAGGACCATTTACACGAGATGAAGGAGGATGACAGCCATGATAATTAAATATAGAGTACATGAGGTTGCCAAGGACTTCGGAAAGCAGAGCAAGGCAGTTGTGGATATTCTTGCAAAGCATTTTCCCGATGATCCCAAAAAACATATGACCGCTCTTGAGGATAAAGAGCTTGACGTTGTTTTTGAAACCCTTACGCAGGAGAATCAGGTACCGAACTTTGACGAATATTTTGCTTCTGCAAACAGGGAAAAGGAAGCTCCCGCAGAAAAGGAAGAACCGGCAAAAACAGAGAAGAAGACTGCGAAGAAAGATGCTCCCAAAGCTAAGGACGGAGAAAAATCTCCCAAAAAGACAGCGGCAAAGGGCGAAAAGGCAGTAAAGGCTCCGAAGAATGAAAAGGGTGAGAACCCCAAAAAGGCTCAGGAGACTAAAGCTGAAAAGCCAAAAGATAAGGAAAAGGAAAAAGCTTCTAAGCCCATGCAGTCAAGAACTAAGGGCGACATACGCAGAGTTGATACAAGAGGCGGACAGGTTGAGCTTGATAAATATAACGAGAGATATGAAAACATTGCTCCCGCTGTACAAGGTCAGAACGACAGACAGACCAACAAGCAGAAGCTTAAACAGAAATCCCACCAGTACCGCAAACAGGGTATGCGTTCACATAAGCGTGAGACAGAGGCGGAGAGACTTAAGAGAATCGCCGAAGAGCGTGCAAAGAAGCCTCAGCTTGTAATTACAGTTCCCGAAGAGCTTACAGTGGGAGAGCTTGCTGCAATGCTTAAAATGACAGCGGCCGAAGTTATTAAAAAGCTCTTTACAAGCCTTGGCATTATGGCTACAGTCAACCAGGTAATCGATTTTGATACAGCTGAACTTGTTGCAACAGAGCTCGGCGCAAAGGTCGAAAAGGAAGTTGTTGTAACAATCGAAGACAGAATTATAGATGACAGTGAAGATAAAGAAGAAGATCTTCTTCCCCGTCCTCCCGTTGTTGTGGTTATGGGTCACGTTGACCACGGTAAGACATCACTTCTTGACGCTATCAGAAACACCAGCGTTACATCAACCGAAGCCGGCGGAATAACTCAGCACATCGGTGCTTACAGAGTATCCTTAGGCGACCAGACAATTACTTTCCTTGATACACCCGGTCACGCCGCATTTACTTCAATGCGTGCAAGAGGCGCACAGGCAACGGATATTGCCGTTCTTGTTGTTGCTGCCGACGACGGAATTATGCCCCAGACAGTTGAGGCTATAAACCACGCAAAGGCTGCGGGAGTTGACATTATTGTCGCTATAAACAAGATGGATAAACCCGACGCATCAGTTGACAGAATTATGCAGCAGCTCACAGAGTATTCCCTCGTTCCCGAAGAGTGGGGCGGAGATACAATCTGCGTACCGGTTTCAGCAAAGACAAAGATGAATATAGATAAGCTTCTTGAGTCCATACTTCTTGTTGCTGAGATGAAAGAGCTTAAAGCCAACCCCAACCGTGCAGCTAAGGGTATTGTTATTGAAGCACGTCTCGATAAGGGCAGAGGTCCTATTGCAACTCTTCTCGTACAGAAGGGAACACTTAAAGAGGGCGACACCGTAGTTGCAGGTATGTCCGTAGGCCGTGTAAGAGTTATGCGTGACGATACAGGCCGCAGAGTTAAAACAGCAGGCCCTTCAGTTCCCGTTGAAATCACTGGTCTTTCAGATGTTCCTCAGGCTGGCGATATTTTCGACGCTGTTTCCGATGAGCGCCTTGCAAGAGAGCTTGTTGAAAAGCGTAAGAATGAGGCTAAGGAAGAGCAGTTTAAGGCGTTCCACAAGGTAACCCTTGATAATCTCTTTGACTCAATACACGACGGCGAGATGAAAACACTCAACCTTATTGTCAAAGCCGACGTTCAGGGCTCTGTTGAAGCTGTTAAGCAGAACCTTGAAAAGCTCTCTAACGATGAAGTCAAGGTTCAGGTTATCCACGGTGGCGTAGGTGCAATAAGCGAAAGCGACGTTATGCTTGCAAACGCCTCAAATGCTATTATCATCGGCTTTAACGTACGTCCCCATTCCGTTGCAAAGGAAATGGCAGAGCGTGACGGCGTTGATATGCGTATGTACCGTGTTATCTACGACTGCATTGAAGAAATCGAATCAGCTATTAAGGGTATGCTCGCTCCCAAGTACCGTGAGGTACAGCTGGGCAGAGCGGAAGTTCGCCTTGTTTATAAAATTTCCAGTGCCGGCACAATTGCAGGTTCCTATGTCCTTGAGGGCAAGGTTGCAAGAAATGCTAAAATCAGAGTTGTCCGTGACGGCATAGTCATAGCTGAGGATGAAATTGCATCTCTTAAGCGTTTCAAGGATGACGCAAAAGAGGTCAACCAGGGCTATGAGTGCGGTATCGGACTTGTCAAATTCAATGATATTAAAGAGGGCGATATTCTCGAAGCCTTCATTATGGAGGAGTACAGAGATTAATCTTCCCTCCCGAAAGGAAGATAAAATATGGCAGGACATCGCCAGGACCGTGTCTCTGAGGATATAAAGCGTGAAATAGTGGCGGTTATGCGTGAACTTAAAGATCCCAGAATACAGGGAATGCTCACAGTTGTGAGAGTTGACGTTACCGCCGACCTCTCCTACGCAAAGGTTTATGTAAGCGCAATGGAGGGTATTGAGACGGCCAAGCTTGCCGTTAAGGGCCTCACCAGCGCATCAGGATACATCCGCCGTGAGGTAGGGGGAAAGCTTCGCCTTCGCAAAGCGCCGGAGCTTAAATTTATCGCTGACGATTCCGTCCAGCACGGTATGGATATTATGAGAAAGCTCGGAAGCCTTGCTTCCGAAAACAACGGAGAGAGTGAAGATGAAAATTGATTTTGCCGCTGCGGCAAAGGTTATAAATGAACATGATAATATTCTTATTCTCTGCCACGACCACCCCGACGGGGATACTTTAGGCAGCGGCTTCGCACTTTGCAGAGCTCTTATTGCCATGGGCAAAAAAGCGAGAATAGAGTGCGCCGATAAAATTCCGTTAAAATACTCCTATATGTATGAGGGAATTACAAAAGAGGAGTTTACTCCAGAATTTATAATGTGCGTTGACGTTGCCGACAAAAAGCTTTTAGGGTCTTTGGAGGAAAAGTACGGGGATAAAATAGCTCTGTGCATAGACCACCACGGCTCCAACAAGCTCTTTGCGGAAAAGACCTGTCTCGATTTTTCTGCGGCGGCAAACGCCCAAAATATTTATCACGTTCTTAAAGAAATGGGCGCCCAAATCACAAAGGAAATTGCCGACTGCATCTATACGGGTATCACTACGGATACAGGGTGTTTCCGCTACGCAAACGTCACCGCTCAAACTCACATCATAGCAGCGGAAATGATCTCGCTGGGAGCAGACGCCGCTGAAATAAACAGAGTGATGTTTGAGACAAAGTCAAAGGAATATGTAGCCCTCGAAAGAATGGCTCTCGACTCAATGGAGATGCACTGCGGCGAAAAAATAGCGCTGGTGTGCCTTACTCAGAATATGTTTAAAGAGAGCGGCGCAGAGGAAAGCGACGTTGACGGAATAGCGTCAATTCCACGTCAGATAGAAGGTGTTCTTGCGGGCGTCACTTTGAAAGAACGCAAAGACGGAAAGTTTAAGGTATCTCTCAGAACTCATGCCCCAGTAAACGCCAGCGAAATATGCGCTGTCTTAGGGGGAGGCGGACATTCGAGAGCCGCCGGCTGCGAAATAGATGCTCCTCTTCAAAAGGCTAAGAAAATTCTTCTGGATACGGTGGAAAAATATTTTGCCGAAAACTCCCTTGTCTGATTTAAGGAGAAAATAATGCTTAGCGGAATAATCTGTTTAGATAAGCCTGAGGGAATAACCTCATTTTCTGCC
>CAUDRD010000055.1 GCA_958451705.1 uncultured Oscillospiraceae bacterium | reverse complement strand
CAAGGCTTACCTCTTCGGAAATTTCATAGACATTTTTAGCCTTCTGCATTATTGTTTCAGCATAGGATTTATACTTTTTAAGAGCATCCTCAGTAAAGAATGCGCTTTCTATCTCTGCGGAGCTTATCGCCCCGTCAAAGCAAAGCCGGGCTCCTTCAAGGACAAAAAGCCCCTGCTCACGGCGCTGCTTTGACGATGCGCTGAGTTTAATAAGCTGTTTAATTTTTTCATTTGAACGGGATGAAATATACTGCATTTATATTACCGCCTTAGCTGAAACATCCTTAATTTTAAAGAAAAGAACGCCCGAGGGGGTGCCTCGAGCGTAATTTTTTAATTAGTTGAGAGCTGCCTTTGCCTGCTCAGCAAGAGCTGTAAATGCAGCAGGGTCGCTGATTGCAATCTCAGAAAGCATTTTGCGGTTAAGAGTAACGCCGGCTTTCTTAAGACCGTTGATGAAGGTTGAGTAGTTCATACCGTTCATCTTTGCAGCAGCAGAAATTCTTGTGATCCAAAGACGACGGAAATCACGCTTTTTCTGCTTACGGCCAATGTAAGCGTACTGGCCGGACTTCATAACAGCCTGCTTAGCTGTCTTGAAAAGCTTGCTCTTTGAGCCGTAGTAGCCCTTTGCAAGTCTTAATACTTTATTTCTTCTTTTGCGAGTCATCATCGCGCCTTTAATACGAGCCATTTATAAGTACCTCCGTTATTGTTAATTGAACCTTACGCCTTATTTATAGGGGATAAGACGCTTAATCTGTCTTACATTTGTTGTATCGGCAACAGATGTCTTGCGAAGATTTCTCTTACGCTTTGTGTTCTTCTTAGTAAGGATATGTGACTTATTTGCATGGGCTCTGATGGGCTTTCCGTTCTTAGAAAGCTTAAAGCGCTTTTTAGCTCCGCTGTGAGTCTTAATCTTAGGCATATTAGAATTCCTCCCTGATTACTTGGTTGACTTTGGTGAAATGAACATCAGCATTGAACGGCCTTCAAGCTTTGCGGGTTTTTCAACAGTTCCCTTTTCAGCACAGGCATCGGCAAAGCGTTTCATAATATCAAGTCCACTTTCCGGGTGAGCCATTTCTCTGCCTCTGAAACGGATTGAAACTTTTACCTTATTGCCGGAACTAAGAAAACGCATAGCATGGCCGACCTTTGTTTCAAAGTCATGCGTGTCAATGTTGAGCGAAAGTCTTATTTCTTTAATCTCAATTACCCGCTGATTCTTTTTTGCTTCTTTTTCACGTTTTGCCTGCTCAAAGCGGTATTTGCCGTAGTCCATTATTTTGCACACCGGCGGCGTCGCCTGAGGGGCAATTTTAACGAGATCGAGATTTCTCTCCACGGCAATTTTAAAAGCCTCTTTTGCCGACATAATACCCAGCTGTTCACCGGAATCGGTTATAACCCTGATCTCTTTGTCACGGATTTCTTCATTGATTTGCATTTCCTTGTTGCTAATGGTCAAGCACCTCCAAAACCTTTCTGGTAATAATTAAAGCACGGACAGAAAACCGCCCGTGCCTGCAATACGAAACTATTCCCCAAAAGGAGAACCTGTTTGATATTGACCCCCGTCGAGCCTTGCCCCGAGGGTGAGAACGGTGCTGTTCTGCTTTGTTGTGAATAGTATTTTATCATTCATTGACATAAAAGTCAACACTTTTATTATGCATAACCTAAATATTCTTCGAGAGTTATGCCCTTTGACATAATTTCCGTTGCGGCCTCTTTGCCCACATAACGCCAGTGCCACGGCTCATACTGAACCATAGTGATATCTGTCTTATCCGCCGGATAGCGGAGAATAAAGCCGTATTCCGCACCGTGTTTCATAAGCCATTTAAACTCTTTCGACTGGTCGAAATTGTGGTTTATGCTCACTATATCCATGGCAAGACCCAAATTGTGCTCGCTGGTTGCCGGCGGCAGAATGTTTGTAGCCGCTTTATCATAAGCCTGATCGAAGGTATATCCTTTGTTGAGATACATCTGCATTTCATTTTCAAAATTACGCTTCTGAGTTGAAATACGTCTGTAACCGGAAAAAGGAGTAAGCTTGCAGCCGTCCTTGAGAGCTGCATTATACATTTCTATATAATAAGGCGCACACCTTACATCAAGCTGGCAGTATGTACCGAAAAGCTCTTCGGAAAGCTGGGGCTTGTAGTCCTCCGGAAGCACATAGTTTTTATTTACAAAAGTAAGATACCATTTATCCTCGTCAAACACCACCGGATTAAGCTTTTTTCCGTAATATGGCTCGTCAGGAATTGTGTACAAATCTTTTTTTGCAGACGGCTCTTCAGAAGTCTGGGTTTCTTTTACTGAAACAGCTTCGGTTTCTGTTTCCGTTTCCGTATGAGTGACCGTTTCTTCTGTAAAATCTTCTTGTACACTTCCGGACACAGCTGAATCAGTTTCTCTGGAAGTTGAAAGATCATCGCCGCAGGAAGAAAAGAAGGCGACGGAAATTGATACAATCAGAATCAAAAAAGCCGCCGCTAAAGAAGCTATAACGCCCTTTTTATTTTTCATAAATTCACCTTTTTCGAACGTTTATATTAATATTTGCTACATATCTGTAAAAAACGCAACACACCTTTGGACTCTTAACAGAATCCAAAGGTGTTTATAGTTAAGCCATATTGATTTTTTACGTTTTACTCGTCACGGCCGCAGCACTTTTTATACTTTTTGCCGCTTCCGCAGGGGCAGGGATCGTTTCTGCCTATCTTTTTGCCTTTGCGAACAGTTCTGCCCTTTTCGGAACCGTCGGAAGCTCCGCTTTCAGAGGTTACCTTCGCAGCCTGCTCACGTTTTACATCCTCTTCACTGGCAACTCTGACAGTGAGAAGAAGCTTTACAGTATCCTCTCTTATAGAGCGTGTCATCTCGTCGAACATATCGAAGCCCTCTGTACGGTACTCAACGACAGGGTCATGCTGACCGTAAGCTCTAAGGCCGATACCTCTCTTGAGCTCGTCCATAGCGTCGATGTGATCCATCCACTTAACGTCAACGTTGTAAAGAAGGATTTTGCGCTCAAGGTCACGCATAATCTTTTCTCCCAGTTCTGCTTCACGGGCCTCGTAAGCTCTGTGACCCTCTTCTATAAGAGCCTTGGCAGCTTCGTCACGGTTAAATGTCTCATGATTGCTCAAATCGTAATCGCACTTTATCCAGCCGGCAAACTTTTCTCTGAGGCCTTCAAGGTTCCACTCCTCATTGGGAAGTGCCTTGGGACAGTAGAAATCAATAGCGTCGGAAACAGTTTCGTCCAGCATATGGAGAATTGAATCTTTAAGATTTTCACCGTCAAGAACCTTATTTCTCTGGTCATAAATAAGCTCACGCTGGCGGTTCATAACGTCGTCGTACTGAAGAACGTTCTTACGGATTGCAAAGTTTCTGGACTCAATCTTCTTCTGAGCGCTCTCTATGATATTTGTGAGGGCTTTGATCTCAAGAGGAATATCCTCTTCGCCTGTAATTGTATCCATTATCCTTGTAACACGGTCTCCGCCGAAAAGTCTGAGAAGATCGTCTTCAAGGCTCAGGAAGAATCTGCTTTCACCGGGGTCACCCTGACGGCCGGCACGTCCACGAAGCTGATTATCAATACGTCTTGACTCATGACGCTCCGTACCGATTATAAACAGTCCGCCGGCTTCTCTTACCTTGTCGGCCTCTTCGCCTATTTCGTCCTTATACTTCTTTTCAAGGTCGGCAAAAGTCTTTCTTGCGTCAAGGATTTCCTGATTGTCCGTATCGGCAAAGCCTGTTGCCTCAACAATAAGCTCTTCAGGAATTCCCATGCGGCGCATTTCAGCCTTTGCAAGGAACTCGGAGTTACCGCCAAGCATAATATCGGTACCACGTCCTGCCATGTTGGTGGCAATAGTAACTGAACCGAATTTACCTGCCTGAGCGATTATCTCAGCTTCCTTCTCATGGTACTTTGCGTTAAGGACTTCATGCTTTATTCCCTTGCGCTTGAGCATCGCTGAAAGGATTTCTGATTTCTCGATGGAAATAGTACCCACAAGAACTGGCTGTCCCTTTTTATGGCACTGTTCTATCTGTTCTATAACTGCATTGAACTTTGCCTTTTCAGTTTTATAGACAACGTCGTTGTTGTCCTTTCTGATCATAGGCTTATTTGTGGGAATTTCCACAACATCCAGCTTATAGATTTCGCCGAACTCTTCGCTTTCTGTCATAGCTGTACCTGTCATACCGGCAAGCTTATCATAAAGGCGGAAGTAGTTCTGGAAGGTGATTGTGGCAAGGGTCTTTGACTCATGCTCAACCTTTACCCCTTCTTTTGCCTCAATAGCCTGGTGAAGGCCTTCGTTATAACGTCTGCCCAGCATAATACGTCCGGTAAACTCGTCAACGATGAGAACCTGTCCATCTTTAACAACGTAGTCTATATCCCTGTGCATTACACCGATAGCTTTAATAGCCTGATTGATATGGTGCTGGAGGGTCATGTTTTCGGCGTCCATAAGGTTTTCAACACCGAAAGCCTGCTCCGCTTTGGCAACACCGCTTCTTGTAAGAGTTGCGGTCTTTGCCTTTTCGTCAACTATATAGTCGCCGTCAACTTCGGATTCAACATCCTTTTTAGTATCAATTTCAGTAACCTTTACCATTTTAAGTTTCTTTGCAAAATCATTTGCAAGACGGTAAAGATCCGTTGACTGATCGCCTCGGCCTGAAATAATAAGAGGTGTTCTCGCCTCATCTATAAGGATTGAGTCAACCTCATCGACGATAGCGTAATAGTGGCCTCGCTGAACCTTTCCCTCTTTATAGGGAACCATGTTGTCACGAAGATAGTCGAAGCCCATCTCGTTGTTTGTACCGTATGTGATATCGGCTGCATAAGCTGCACGGCGCTGTTTATTGTCAAGACCGTGAACTATAAGACCAACTTCAAGGCCAAGGAAACGGTAGAGCTTACCCATCCATTCAGAGTCACGGCGTGCAAGGTAATCGTTGACAGTGACAATGTGTACGCCTTTTCCGGAAAGAGCATTTAAATATGCGGGAAGGGTTGCAACAAGAGTTTTACCTTCACCTGTTTTCATTTCGGCAATTCGGCCCTGATGAAGAATAATTCCGCCGATTATCTGTACGGGGAAATGCTTCATGCCGAGAACTCTCCAGGATGCCTCACGGCAAACTGCGAAAGCTTCGGGTAAAATATCGTCAAGGGTTTCACCAGCGGCAAGACGCTCCTTAAATTTAGGGGTCATTGCCTTAAGCTCTGCGTCGGTGTAAGCAGCATATGTCGATTCAAGTTCAAGAACTTTTTCCTTGATCGGGTTTATGCGCTTTACCTCTTTAGCGGAGTAATCACCGAACAGCTTTTTTAAAATTCCCATTAAAATCACCTCAAGAAGAATTAGTCTGCGCCAAATTAATCAGGAATCCCCGCTTCTTTTTGCGGGTTTAGCTGAATTGCGTAGTTGTTGCCTTAAAGGCGGCTTATAAACAGGTTAAAGCTTATCACAAAGTAACCCATTATAAGATTTAAGCCATTATAACACAATCCGCACAAAAAAACAGTAAAAATTTGCACTTTTTATTTTCGGCGGGAAATAAAACCCTTTTACAGTCATTGAAATAGCCTTTTTACTGTGATAAAATGCAGTTAAAGTTTAAGTAAAATTAAGAGCGGAGGCGATAAAGATTATGAAAAGACAGGACTATATTTCCTGGGACGAATACTTTATGGGTGTTGCAATTTTAGCTTCTATGCGCAGCAAGGACCCCAACACACAGGTGGGAGCCTGCATTGTTAACGATAAAAATAAAATTATGTCCGTTGGCTATAACGGTTTTCCCATAGGATGCAGCGACGATGAATTTCCCTGGGACAGAACGGGAGACAAGTATGACACAAAATACCCCTATGTGTGCCACGCTGAACTTAACGCAATTCTCAATAACCCCGGCGGCTCCCTTGAGGGATGCAAAATTTACGTTCCCCTTTTCCCCTGCAACGAATGCGCCAAGGCCATTATTCAGTGCGGAATAAAGGAGATAATCTATCTTTCTGACAAATACGCAGACAGCGTTGACGTTAAAGCTTCAAAGCGCATGCTTACCGCAGCAGGAGTAAAATATACAAAGCTCACCTTCAGCCACCCCACAATAACAATCGACCTTAAAGAAGAGAGCGTTTGAGGATTACATTAATAATAGTAATAACAGTTTTGCCGCCGCAGGCGGACACGTCCGCTTTCAAGCCGCACACTATCTTTCCACAATAAATAAACAAAGATGCCTGCGGTTAAGGTCGCAGATAACCAGAGCCGCAGGCTTTGTGTTTTTTTATTGATTTATATTTCACCTGAAAAGTTACGCCGCCGCAGGCGGACACGTCCGCTTTCAAGCCGCACACTATCTTTCCACAATAAATAAACAAAGATGCCTGCGGTTAAGGTCGCAGATAACCAGAGCCGCAGGCTTTGTGTTTTTTTATTGATTTATATTTCACCTGAAAAGTTACGCCGCCGCAGGCGGACACGTCCGCTTTCAAGCCGCACACTATCTTTCCGCAATAAATAAACAAAGATGCCTGCGGTTAAGGTTACTGATTAACCATAACCACAGGCTTTTGCGATTCTTATTTTTTATATTTCACATGAACAGTATTGCCGTCGCAGATTCTCTGCGGCGGCAATTGTTTGTTTTACTATTCTTTTGTTACAAGACCTTTAATTAAGTAAAAGAGCCCCACAACCATTGAAATTCCGGGAATTATAAGAAGTGTTAAAATAACAAAGAATCCACCGGGAGGCGGTTCAGAGGTTTTAAAAAACATATTGCTCAGCATGCCAAGCATTATAATGCCGATACCAAATAATATATATTTTATGGATTTTGTTGACATTAAACCCACACTCCTAAATATAATATTTCAGTTGCAATTACGGGAGATTTGAAAAATACTTAAACATTGCGCCTGAATCAGGTGATTTTTCATAACATGATTTCCACAAAATATCTATCGAAGGGCTATCTTCTCCTCCAAAAGACAGCACACCGTCAATATTAATAAATTGATAATAATAACGTCCTCCCGACACTTTATCCATTAATGTCAAAGTTGTCATGTAGTCCCACGCCCATAAATAAACAACATTTTTTACAATATCGTTAGGTCTTTCATAATACCTATTTACAAGTAGTGAGCCAAACCAGTTTGTAAATGCAGTAAACATTCTTGCGGTTCCGTTAACATACATAAATAGGTTAAACATAGCTAACCTCTGATTAGTAATATGCAAAGGAATTACTGTGCCATGGGAATCACCTTTCGTTCCACAATTTTATGGCATTTTGTACAGTTTTATGATTGTATATATTTGTATATTGTATAAATTTATTATCGTAAACCCATATAAATGTCAACAAAAATACTATAAAGAACTGTACAGCTGTACGACAATATTCATTTAGTCAGAAAAACAAAAAAGGCGATGCTCAACGCATCGCCTGAGTTTATTAAATAAACCAATTATTCTTCGGGAAGGAACTTATTGTGAACAGCTGTAACAGCTCTGTCGGCATCCTTCTCATCAATAAGAACGGAGATTTTGATTTCGCTTGTAGCGATCATCTGGATATTTACATTGATCTCGTAAAGAGCCTCAAACATCTTGGAGGCAGTACCGGGATGAGTTTCCATACCTGCACCGACAACGGAGATCTTTGCAACGTTAGTGTCGCAGACAATCTTATCATCGGGAAGATCGGCAACCTCTTTTACAAGCTCAACAGCAAGAGGTCCGTTGCCCTCACTTACTGTGAAGGTGATGTCCTTTGTGCCGTCACGGCCTACGGACTGAAGAATTATATCAACGTTTACTCCCTTAGCTGCAAGCTTTGCGAAAAGCTTAAATGCAATACCGGGAACATCGGGAACTCCTACAACTGAAATACGGGCTACGTCTGTGTCTTTTGTGACACCTCTTACAAGCATTTTTTCCACGTTTGCTACCTCCTTGACTATTGTGCCGGGCACTCTCTTAAGACTTGAAAGTACCTCGATTTCTACATTATATTTCTTTGCCATTTCAACGGAGCGGTTATTGAGCACCTGTGCTCCCAAAGTTGCAAGCTCAAGCATCTCATCATATGTGATTTCCTTAAGCTTTCTTGCGCCGGGAACCTTTCTCGGGTCAGCGGTGTAAACACCCTCAACATCAGTGAAAATCTGGCAGCGATCTGCATGAAGTGCGCTTGCAATTGCAACTGCGCTGGTATCAGAACCGCCTCTTCCAAGAGTTGTGAGGTCGTCATACTTATTAAGTCCCTGGAAACCTGCTACTACAACTATGTTGCGCTTGTCGAGCTCTGCACGGAGTCTGTCCGTTTTAATGGACTTAATTCTCGCCATTCCGTAAGCAGAATTTGTGTTAAAGCCTGCCTGCCAGCCGAGAAGCGAAATAACCGGATATCCAAGAGATTCAATAGCCATTGCAAGAAGTGAAATTGACATCTGCTCGCCGGCTGTAAGAAGCATATCCATCTCACGCTTTGAAGCCTTAGGATTAATCTCAGCAGCCTTGGCAATCAAATCATCTGTTGTATCGCCCTGTGCGGAAACAACAACAACAACATCGTTTCCGTTACGGTAAGTCTCGGTTACAATGCGGGCAACATTCATAACTCTCTCAGCGTTGGCA
>CAUDRD010000054.1 GCA_958451705.1 uncultured Oscillospiraceae bacterium | reverse complement strand
CACTGGAGATAAAACGACTGTGCGGATATTCGGTTTCGATTTTGCCTGTAAAAGGGGAAACACTTGTATCTATTGAGGCAGAACCTACCCGTTGTGTTCTGGATACATCAAGTCTTGATGGAAAGTTCCGTCATCTTCCGCCGTGGAAGGATGCTCTTATGCGGTATCTTGAGGACGAGGGTGAGCTTATTTAAAGAGCAAGTATACAAGAAAGGCAGAGTAAAATAAACTTTATTAAAGCGTAATACAATGCTTTTGCATTGGCTTACGCTTTTTTATTTGTTTTTATTGAAACCATTTTGTTTGTATAATATTGATAATTTTTTTTTGACGGGAAATTTTCATTAATATATTGCAAATTCTGCATTTATATGAAATGTCGAAAAAATTTTTCACCGACTGCAAAAAATCTGAAATTTATCAAAAAATATTACTTAAATTCAGAAAAAAGTTGTACAAATTTAATTTGTGCTAAATATATATATTGATATTGAATTACAGAAAAAGCTTTGGTATAATATTCATGGTTAATGTCAAAAGAACACAGTTTAAGGGAGGAAGACGAATGAGTAAGTCGGTTGTAGCTGTCATTACCGCAATTGCTTTAATAACTGTTGCAGCATTCGGCGGATACACGTACATCCAGGGCGTTGTATACAACGAATATAATGTTAGAAACTATGAGGTTGCGACAACAGTAAACGGTGATGAAACCACACTTGTATTTACCCTTGACAAAGAAGAAGCGTATTCAAACACAAGGTACGATAAAAAGACCACTCTTCCTGATGAGTTCGGTGATGATCTTTACGGTTCGGTAACAATTAGACCCGAGCCCACAAAGAACAATGACGGAACTTATGCATTGGATGACAACGGCAATTATCTGTACGGCGACTGGACGGCTTTAGGCTCAAGTAGCGATGACGATTCTGAGATGAGCTTTGCTGAAGCAATTAAGATTGTCAGGGAAGGCAAAACTACAGAAACAGTACATTATGATTACAGTTATAAAACCGAAGGCGACAAGGCTATCCTTACAGTAGTTATAAAAGGATATGAATTTAAAGAGGGCGACAATATTCACGTTGAGGTGGATAACGATATAACAGTTGCCGGAGTAAAAATTCACAACAACTCCCTTGCGCTTACAAACGTGGAGTTTAAAAACGGCAAGTTTACAGAGGTTAAGAATATGTTTGTAAACAGTCAGCTTGACGCCTAATAATGTAGTGAGGTGAAAGATTATGGAAAAAAATACAGCTGTTCAGCAGTCTGCTGCCATGAAGAAGTACCTTAGAAAATCCGAACCCATTACATATGCGCTGAGCCTTTTTGGTCTTGCAATGTTAACGGGCTGGGTACAGGGTTATTCTAAAACCTTCTTTATTGACTTTGCTTTGGGTGATTCTGGACTTCCGACTCCCGCAATTACAGCTATCGTTGCGGCACTTTTCTTTGTGGCGAGAGTTATAAGCGCTGTGTGCGATATCGGAATCGGATATCAAATAGACAGAACTCATACAAAATGGGGTAAGCTGCGTCCCTGGATTCTCTATTCCTCGGTACCGCTTTTCCTTTCAACTATTTTGCTTTTCGTTGCTCCGAGAACCGGAAATGTAATGTTCACAATTATTTGGATCTATGCTCTCTACATTGTCTTTACAATTGTAGGCAGCGGTGTAGAAAATCCTCTTAACTGCTTCGGAGCTGTTTCAACTCCCAACCCTGACGAAAGAGGAAGCTTCCTCTCCTTTGCCAGCATTGCAAAAGCAGTTGGACAGCAGGGCGGTATGGTTGCCCTTCTTATTGTAGGTATTATTTTTAAAGCAAAGTACGGACATCATATAGATAAGCAGGAGTACACAATCTCTGCTATTATATGTGCATTTCTCGGAATAGTTCTTGTGCTTCTTGCTTTCTTTAACAACAGAGAGCGTGTTCCCTATACAAGTGAAAAGACAAACATCGTCGAATCTCTTAAAGTCGTTTTCACAAACAAGAACCTTCTCATGGTTGCTATTACAAAGCTTACAGGCTTTGGCCGCGGCGTTTATTCAGCGGTTTCCGTTTATATTGCGGTTTACCTTCTCGGCAGCAAGGATATGAACCTTGGTCTTATGCTTCCTATGGGAGTTGGTACGGCGGTAAGTATGCTTATTGTTAACTTCCTTCTTAAGAGAATGTCTACGAAGAAGATTTACATAAGCTTCTGTCTGTACGGTGCTTCAGCGCTTACCTTGCTCTTTATTTTCACTCAGATAGTCGGCTTCAACGGACTTAAAGAGAATCCGATTTATCTCGTTATTTTCCTTTGCCTTAACTTCCTTATTGGACTTCAGCACGGCAATACAAACCTTACACCCAATATTATGATTGCGGACTGCATCGACGAAATTGAGCTTAAGACAGGCAAGAGAGTTGACGCTCTTTGCTATTCAGGCGTAAGCCTTTTTGCAAAAATAGCAGCAGCTCTTACAGACTCTTTCGGAGTTCTGCTTATCGGCTGGACAGGATACATCGCTGCAACAGGCGGTACATACGGTCCCCAGTCTGACGCAACGCTCAACAAGTTCCTTATTATCTACACAATAATTCCTGCGGTATTCGTAATCTTCCAGGGAATGCCTATTCTCTTCTACGACCTTGTAGGCGAGAAGAAGAAGAGGATAACTGAGCAGCTTATTGCAAAGCGCGGAGTTAAGGAAGACTGATAAAAAAGCAAACTCCTGCCTCCGGTAAAACGGCGGCGGGAGTTTTATTTTATAAAACTTTGATGGAAGGTGTATCAATGAGTAATTTAAAGAAATTTTCAGAATATGTACCTACATGGGGTCCTTACTCAAAAAAATATATGGGTGTTTCCCGAATAGTTGACGAAAGCCGAAAAGAGGGCGTACGCTTTGATTTTGTAATTCATCCCACTATTGCAAATACAAACGTACCTGTACCAAATGTAACTTTCCCCTCAAACTATCATCCTTGGACCTGCAACAAGGATATGACTCATTTTTCTTACAGATATGACCTCGAGTGGAAAGATCAGGTGTATGCTGACGTATCCTTTACAAAGATTAACGACGAGGCTTTTCTTGTAAGAACAGAGTTTGTCAACAATACTGAGCTTTGCCAGATCTGTCTCGAAAACATATTTTCCGCTTTAGAGTATCCTTATCCTCAGCACTGCAAGGTTTCTTTGCCGGATAAATGTCTTTTCTTTGATGCGGAAAATTATGCATCCTTCGATTATGCGGTTACAAGACCCTGGGATATGGAAAATCCCGACGGCATGGAGAAAGGCGTGTTTATTGATCCCCTTTTCCACGGCAGAAAAGGTCTCGGTGACAGAATAGATAACGCTCATGTGCATTTTCTCAACTTAAAGCCTTTCGGCTGCGAAAAAGGCGACAAGGTCGAATACTGTGTAAACAGCCAATACGATTTTGAAAATCCCGTACTTGCTGTACGCTACAGAACTGTAGGAGAGGGAGAAAGGGCAGTTTTCTCTCTTAACGGCAAAGAGGTAGCCTTTGAAAAAAGCGACAGCCTTACTTTTAAATATATTCCCATGGGCAAAATTTCAAAAGGCTCAGTTGCTTTTGAGCTTGTTTCACAGGGCGAAGCAGGTATAGAATTTGACTTTTTTGCAGTAGCTGAAAAAGACGATATATATGCTGTAACTGCCGAAACCGTTCTCTATGAGAGAAAGCCGGAAATCACTCAGGAGGAGACTGAGAGAGGATTTAGAGAAATCCTTACCTACGGTGAAATCGGACAGACTTACTGCGTTATGACCCACAATAAAAATACAAGAACAAGGGAACTTGAAACCGGCGTTCTTGAGGACGCCCTTATTTCCCGTGTCTCCAACAGCGACATAACTTTTGACGAACTCACTCGTACCTTCACAGGTTCCTTCTCACCTAAAAAGAGCGACGAGGGATTTTATCAGAACACAATTGTCCATTCCCTCTACATTAAGCCCGGAACCAGCCATATTGAGTATGTGGTTGTAAGTAAGGATAGATTTGAGCCTTTGTCAGACGAAGAATACGAGCGTATCTATAATGAAGGCAAGGCAACTCTAAAACCTCTCGGATATAACAAAGAGGGAGAAAAATATACTCTCAGTAACGAGATACTTAAAGCTACTCTTCTGACAAACGTTGTATATCCCATTTACCGTCATGGAGACTATATAGTTCACCACACTCCCGGTAAGAGATGGGACTGCCTCTACACATGGGACAGCGGATTTATAGCTCTCGGACTTTTAGAGGCTGAGCCGAAGCTTGCAGAGTATATTCTCGATACATATCTCAGTGAAACCGATAATAAGGACTTTGCCTTCCTTCATCACGGTTCACCTGTTCCCGTACAGTTCTACCAGTACCTTGAAATGCTCAAAAGGGAGAACGATAAGGCAAACCTTTATTCCTACTATGACCGTGCAAAGCAGTATTACAGATTCATGGCAGGCAGAACCCATGGTTCCACAACCGCTAAATTTAAAAGCGGCATGACCACTACTTACGATTATTTCTATTCTTCAAGCGGAATGGACGACTATCCGGCACAGGCTGCTATGATAGAAAAGAAAGTGGAAAAATACGCATGCCCCTGTATCTCTTCCAGCCAGGTTATCAGAATTGCAAAGATCATGAAGATGATAGCCGCAGCGTCAGGTCACAGTGAGGATATAGCCGAATACGACAGCGATATTGAAAAGCTTACCAACGCCCTTAACAATACTGCATGGGATGACGAAGTGGGCTATTACAGCTATGTTCTTCACAACGACAACGGAGAGCCGGAGAAATTCTTTAGAACCGATGACGGAGAAAACCTCAATAAGGGTATGGACGGAATATATCCCCTTATTGCCGGAGCCTGCCCTGAGGACAGAAAGCAGAGAGTTCTCGGACATATAATGAACGAAAAAGAGATGTGGTCAAATGTGGGCGTAAGCGCCGTTGACCGCTCAGCAGGATATTTCAAACATAACGGTTACTGGAACGGCAATGTATGGTTCTCGCATCAGTGGTTTATCTGGAAGACAATGCTTGATTTAGGCGAAACAGACTTTGCCTTTAAAATTGCCGATACAGCCCTTAACGCATGGAAGAGAGAGGTTGACCACTCCTACTACACCTTCGAGATGTTCAACATTGAATCAGAGCGTGGCGGATGGTTCCACAATTTCGGCGGACTTTCAGCTCCCATTAACGTTTGGGCAAACGCTTACTACAAGCCGGGCATTTTCACAAGCGGTTTCGATATGTGGGTTGACAGCCGTTCCTTTAATGAGGATAATACCTATTTTACAGCTAAGTGCCGTTATTTCGGAAACAATGCGAAGTGCGCCGTTGTAGCGGTTATGAACGATATGTATGACTATAAGGTTATGGTAAACGGCAAAGAGATCTCCTTTAACGAGAGAAAGAAAGGCGCTTTGGAGATTACTCTCGACACAGCTGAAAAGGATATAACCTTAGAAATAATCAGAAAGTGAGTATCTAAAATGAGTGAAGATAGAATTTACGGCAGCACAAATGCGCCATTAAAAGTTCAGATTATCACTGACCCTCATTATTACTCAAGAACAAGCGGAACTGAGGGCAAGGCATATAAAAAAGCTGAATCAAAAAGCCAGAAGGTTATAAAGGACTCCGACCTGGTAATAGACACAGCCTGGGATATGCTCTGTGCAGATACTTCTACTGACATTGTCCTCCTTGCAGGTGATACCACCAAGGATGGAGAAATAGCCAGCCATAAGGAGTTTATCGAAAAGCTCCGTGAGCTTAAAAGCAGAGGTAAGAGAGTATATGTCATAACCGCCACTCACGACTATCAGGAGGACGGCTTAACTGACGGATATAAGGGTGACGAAAAAATAAAAGTACCTGCGGCAACAAGAGATATGCTCTGGGATATGTATTATGAATTCGGCCCCAACGAAGCTATTTCATATCATCTTCCCTCAATGTCGTATGTGGTTCAGCTCTGTGATGGTTACAGGCTTTTTGCCCTTAACGACGACAGGGATGTTGACGATGACGGCGAAGCCAGCAGCGGTTTCAGTGAAAGCTGCAAAAAGTGGATTTATGAACAGATTGAGGACGCTCAGAAAAACAACCAGTATATTATTGCAATGACTCACCACCCAATGATTGCTCCGTCTCCGTTTTATGCAATAATAGGAAAGGGTGATCTTCAGGGTCACCACGATGAAAATGTGGAAGATTTTGCAGACAGGGGAATAAACTGCATTTTCACGGGTCACACCCATATTCACGACATTTCCTTTAAGAGAACGGAAAAGGGAAATATCTTCTACGATGTTTCAACGGCTGCGCTGGTAGGCTATCCTCCCACAATGAGAACGGCGGTTTTTGACCCGGCTAATGGAAAAATTACCGTTGACACTCAGTACATAGAACAGGTAAAGGGTCTCGATACTGACGGAAAATCATTCCCACAATATATCAAGGATTTCTTTATCGGCATGATAGGTGAGGTTCTTTGGGCTGCCGGCAACGATATTGACCGCCTTGCGGAAATGACCGATGCGTTCAGTGTTCCCGGAGAAAAGGTGAAAAAATTAAAGTTCATTATTAAACCCATAGGTAAATTCCTTAACAGCCTTACAATCGGAAAAGTCGGTAAATGGACTAAGGCCGAAACAGGTCTTAAGCCCGAGGACTATGAGGATATTAAGGACAGAAAGGTTCTCGATTTTATCCTTGAAGCTGTCACCAACCTTTACGGCGGCGATGCTCCCTATACTCCCGATACAAGGGAATATAAAATCGCAATGGGACTTTTAAGTGTTATCGACTCCTTCCTTGACACTATCGGTCTTAAAATCGGCAAGTTCTTAAAGGGATGCGAAAGCGCAAGCTCTCTTGTTGAACCTCTTCTCTATAATAACGGTATCTGCGACGAAAAGGCAGAGCTTAAAATCTTCCCCCTTTACAGGGAGAAAACTCCGAACCCTGAGCTTATTGATGAAGAGAAAAAGCCTAAATATGAGAAGACAGTCAAAAAGAGCAAGAAAGGTCCGTGGCTTCTCGCCGCTTTAATAGTCCTTGTAATTCTTATTATTGCAGTTGTTTTGGGAATTATCGGCCTTGTAATTTGGGGAATAGTGGCTCTTGTTCAGCTTCTTATCCCCGGGGCAATACTTCCTTTCTTTCCCGGACTGTTTTAACCTCAGCGTTTAAGGAGGGTAATGTGTTATGAAATTATATAAAGTGGAAGATTTTGGAGCTTTAGGTGACGGAAAAACAAATGATGCTGCCGCCATTCAGAAAGCCATTGATACCTGCAGCAAAAACGGCGGCGGAACTGTAGTTCTCGAAAGCGGAAAGGTTTATTATTCCGACTCCATAAGCCTTAAGAAAAATGTGGAGCTCCATCTTCAAAAGGGAGCGGTGCTTAAAGCCACTTCCGACATAGAGGGTTATATAAGACCCTGCAATATGATCAATGACCCCAAAACCGCACTTGTGGGCAACCCTGTAACGGGAAAGCCCAGCTTCGTATTTATTTACGGATATGAAGCTGACGGTGCTTCCATAACCGGTGAGGGAACCATTGACGCAAACGGCCACAGCTTTGTAAACCGCAAAAGCCAGTATTATGTAACGGGTGATTTTTATCCCCGTCCTACTGTTATCTACGTTGAGAACAGTAAGCATATCAGCTTTAAAGATGTAACTATAAAAGACGCTCCTTTCTGGACTCTTCATCCCGCAGGCTGCTATGACGTGGAAATTGATAAAATAAGAATCCTCAATGATCTGGATGTTGCAAACAGCGACGGAATAGACCCTGATCACTGCTGCAATGTAAGAATAACCAACTGTCACGTTGAGTGCGCCGATGACTGTATCTGCCTTAAAGCTTCAAAAGGCAACAGTGAATACGGTCCCTGTGAAAACATAATCATTTCCGGCTGTACCCTAATTTCAACCTCCGCCGCCATAAAAATCGGCACCGAGGGCGTAGGTGATTTCAGAAACGTAATAGTTGATAACTGCATAATCAGCCGTTCAAACCGTGGTCTTTCAATTCAAATAAGAGACGGCGGCAACGTTGAAAACGTCAGCTTTTCAAACTGCATTATTGAAACCCGCCGCTTCTGCTCCGACTGGTGGGGCACTGCGGAGCCTATTACCATAACCACCTTTAACCGTGACGAAAACACAAAGAGCGGTAAAATTAAAAATGTCCGCTTCTTTAACATTACGGCAAAAGGCGAAAACGGAGTTTTAATTCACGGAAACAGCGAAAACTATATTGAAGATGTAACTTTTGAAAACTGCCGTGTTGAGGTTACAAAAACTTCAAAATGGCCCTGCGGATGCTATGATTTAAGACCCTGTATAGATTACGGCGTTGAAAAGTACGATAATGCGGGATTTTTCATAAGATACGGAAAGAATATTACAATTGCAAAGACGAAGATGCTCTGGGGCAATGTATGCGACACATACAAATATGCCGTAGATGCGGATAATACTGAAAATCTTGTATTTGACCGCTTTACCGGTAAGGGCGCTTTAGATTCTTACAGCGCCGGAACTGTAAACGGAAAAGAGATTGAAAGCTTTTAAATAAAGAGCAAAAAATAAAAGGCTGTTACGGATTTCTCCGTAACAGCCTTTTGAATATCTTTTATTATTCTTCCTCGTCAAAATTGAAGTCGTTGAGAAAGTCTCTGAGAGCCTTTGCCTCGTCAAAATTAAGAGTTATTCCCTTTGCCATTTTTGAGTGGTCTGGAGCCCATTCTCTA
>CAUDRD010000053.1 GCA_958451705.1 uncultured Oscillospiraceae bacterium | reverse complement strand
GATAATGACGGAGCCGGACAGGCTGCTGCAACCAGGGCTATACAGATTTTCTCAAAGACGGGAATAAAAATCAGGGTGCTGTCACTTAGCGGCGGAAAAGACCCCGATGAGATTATTAAAAATCATGGTCCCGAAAGATTCCGAGCTTTGCTCCAAGGAGCGGCAAATGATACCGAATACAAAATCTTAAAAGCTCGAAATAAATACGATGTTTCAACGGACGACGGAAAGGTGAGCTTTCTTAATGAGGCTACCGATGTGCTTTCGTATATTTCAAATTCAATAGAACGTGAAGTGTATGCCTCAAGGCTTTCAGGGGAGCTGAACATCTCTAAAGATGCAATCCTCCGTGAAGCTGAGAGAAAATATAAAGCCAACCGCAGAAAAAGCGAAAAAGCCCAGTTCAGGCAGATACAGCGGGATTCTCAGCCGGCAAAAGACCCGGTAAATCCCGATAGAACAAAATCCCCGCTGGGAGCAAAAGCCGAAGATATACTTTTGGCAACCATTATGAAAAATCCCGATTTTCTCGAAAAAATTGAAGATATTGAGCCGGAGGAATTTATAACCTCCTTTAACGCCCGAGTTTTTTCTTTTTTGCGGGACAGAATAAAACAGAATCTTCCCTTAGATTTAAGCTACTTTTCCGGTTCGTTTACTCCGGAGGAAATGGGAAGAATCGCACTTTTGCAGACAATGTCTTTTACAGTCAGCAACACCGTTGCCGAGTGCAGCGATTGCATAAAAACCATCCGACGTGAAAAAGCCAATATGATTAAAGTTGACCCCGCTTCGGCGAGTGACGAAGATTTTTTGAAGCTTTTTCAAAATAAAACAAAGGATACATAACGTAAGGAGAAAGGAAAATGGAAAATGTGGACAAGAAACCAAGCGTTAAATCCCTGATTGACAAAGGTAAGCAAAACGGCCGTTTGACAACTAACGAAATTGATGCTGCCATAGTCGAAATGGATTTGGATATCGAAGAGCTTGATAAACTCTACGATACAATAGAGGGACAGAATATTGAAATTATCGACGATTTCGGCGACAATGCAATTGATGGAGACCTTTTTGACAGTGCTTCTTCCGCTTCAAAAAGCGCAGAGCAGGATGCGGCAATTGCCATTGATACCAAAAATCTCGCTATGGATGACCCTGTCAAGGTTTATCTTAAAGAGATTGGTACAGTGCCCCTTCTCACTCCCGAAGAGGAAATTGAGCTCGCTATCAGAATTACCGAAAACGATGAGGCTGCTAAAAAGCGTCTTGCCGAGGCAAACCTTCGCCTTGTTGTAAGTATTGCCAAAAAGTATGTGGGCAGAGGAATGCAGTTCCTTGACCTTATACAGGAGGGTAACTTAGGCCTTATTAAGGCTGTTGATAAGTTCGATTATACTAAGGGCTTTAAGTTCTCAACCTATGCAACGTGGTGGATTAGACAGGCTATTACAAGAGCCATTGCGGACCAGGCGAGAACCATAAGAATTCCCGTTCATATGGTTGAGACTATCAATAAGGTTAAAAAGACAAACAGCCAGCTTCTCCATAAAAACGGCAGAGACCCAACCGCTGAGGAGATTGCAGCAGAGCTTGATATGCCTGTTGATAAAGTCCGTGAGATTCTCCGTGTGGCTCAGGAGCCCGTTTCTCTTGAAACACCCATAGGCGAGGAGGAGGACAGCCATCTGGGAGATTTCATCCCCGACGATGAAGCACTTGCTCCCGCAGATGCAGCGTCAATGCTTCTTCTTAAAGAGCAGCTGGGAGAGGTTCTCAAAACCCTTACTCCCAGAGAGGCAAAGGTTCTTTCCCTTCGTTTTGGCCTTGAGGACGGACATCCCAGAACCCTTGAAGAGGTCGGTAAGGAGTTCAAGGTTACAAGAGAACGTATCAGACAGATTGAGGCAAAGGCTCTTCGTAAGCTTCGTCACCCCAGCAGAAGCAAGAGGCTCAGAGATTTTCTTGATTAATCGGTGAAAATTCAATATCAGCAATAAATAAAGCCGCTCCGTTCGTTTTGTCGATCGGAGCGGCTTTACTGTTTATTTATAATTTAAGATGTTCATTTAAAATTTCAGATAGTTTAAGAATGAAAAAGGCTTGCCTAGTAGTTTTGATTTGTAGCTGTGTATCCAGGCGGGATAATAGCCTGAAGCGATAGCTGTCTTTTGAGAGGGAAGATTGCTGTTGTCGGTAAAATAATAGGGGATACGTCCTCGGTTTAAGAGCTCTGATGTTAGCTTTCTTACCGCTGCTTCTCCAATGCCCTGATGCCTGTATTCGACTCTTACATCTACGCCAATTTGGCACAATTTTTCACAGTCGGCAGTAGCACAGGCTATACCCGCAAGTGCATCTCCGTCAAAAACGGCAATTCCGAGAATTTCCGGCGATAAGCTTTCATTATTATATTGCAAAGCGTAATTGAAACCCTCATATTTATAATAGTTATGAATTTCTTCCTGCTCTAAAATCTTGAAAGTATAATTTGTATCTATATCAATTGCTCTGATTTTTTCAACATCAGGCAGATAATAGTGGCATAAACCGTAAACAAAGGGAGCGTTTATTACTTCGTATTTCGACTTGCCTTCAAGGCGTTTTTTCACAAATGCCAACACATCTTCTGAAGCGTTGACAATAACCCCGTTTCCCATGCTGATCATTTCGCACCTTGGAGTACGAAATGGCAAAGCTCTTCTTCCGGGAAGTTTTTTCGCTTTTGTAAAAATAATATCGTTTTTAAAAAAATCCTCAGGAGAGCAGTTATAATCTATCGCAAGCTGATTTTTAACTATTTCTATTATCTGACTGTGATCCATACTTTTACCCGACTTTCTCATTGATATTGTTATTTTATATCGCAGAGGTAAAAAAGTCCATATTTACAGTGAATAACCGTTAGCTCTATTTGCGTTTTTTATACTCTCGTAGAAATTTTATTTGCTGCTCGTCATTGACGGTACGGTTATATTTTGCTGAATTAAAATTAACGGCAAAAATTATTATTAAGGCCAGAATCAGTAAAATAATGCATAATGAAATTATTATTGTCATAAAATCACTCCGCTTTGCAATAATATATGATAGTATATGTTAATTATTGTTGTAAGGAAAAATTATTATACCGTAACTGTATGCAAATATGAAAAAATGTTTTAATCCGTAATCTGTTTTAAACTGATATTAACAGTTAAATTAAATATATGTTATGTAAAGAAAAATAAAACTTTTAAAAGTCAGCTATATTTTAATCTGAAACAGATTAAAAATTAATATCCTAAATTAGGTTATTATAATATAATTTCCTCTGAGGTGTATTATGTGCATAAAAGGATACGAGATCTCAAGGAAGACCATGATACGAACCAAACGCAGGTCGCAAAATTTTTGGGTATTGGATATTCAAAATATGAAACAGGTGAAAACGACTTACCTACGGCAGTGCTGATAAAATTAGCGAAGCTATATAATACCAGTATTGATTTTATTCTTGGAGAAACCGATGAAATAAAAAGTTACCCTGCGGGTTAACATAGAAATGAATTTATGTATAAAAAGGGGAACTGAAATAATATCAGTTCCCTTTTACTGTATATTTACTTTATAATACATACACCCCTGAAGAGAGCACCACAATTTCAAAATTTTTAAATTGCAGATATTTAAAAACAGGTTCTTTAAATCTGCAATATTCGTCTACCTCGAATGTCTTTAGGTCAATGGTTTTTATAGCGTTTAGCCCGGGGCAGGAGACAAAAAGCTCGTTGCCGTATTTTGAAACATGATAGGGAACAAAAAAGGCAAGAGAATCTTTGGAGCCCAGTCTGAAAGCAAAGCGCCGTGTAGAAGGGGAATATTTTAAAATGGCATTCCTTTTTCTTGCAACGCACCAAAAATCCGAGCCTTCTGCTGCTGCGCAGCTTACGGGAGCACCGTCATATAACAGATCACCTGTCCATCTGAGCCTTCCTGTTTTGTCAAAAATTCCGGCTTCACCGTTATTATACACAACTGCCGTTCTTTTGCCTGAAAGTTCGGCTGCTGAACAGCCTATTGGGTCTGCAAGCTGCTCCGCAATTTCCTTAAAAGCGTCCCCGAATTTGTTCATAAAATATGCGCTTTTAGTTAATGTGGTTATTTCTCTTGTTTCAAAGTTGCATCCGAGAATACGCAGTTTTGTGCCGGCGTTTTCAAGATTCATTTTTTGAATAAATATCATACCCTTAGAATAAGGGATTATATCCACAGGAACGAAGTCCAGTAATTTTTTCATTAAGTAACACATCCGATTGTTTAGAAAAAAGTCTATAATTCTGTTTTAAGATAAAAAATACTCTGCCGTTTTCATTAAAAACAGCAAAAGTGTTTAGTCCATGTAATTGGTGTTTGGACTAAATCGTTTTAATTGTTAAATAAAGATATTAAACACGAAATATAATTAAATTTATAAAATAAAGTAAAAAACAACAATAATAATTTTACTTCATTCTGTTAATGCGGTCAAGGAAAATATAAATTTTTTAAAAAGTCAAAGTCTAAAAATTGATTTTGCCGTTTTTAAAATCTTCAGCAAACCAAACCGAAGGCACTTCAAAGCTTTTTCCGTCAAGATATTGGAGTATATCAGCAGGGGTAGAGAAATCAAAAATAAGCTTATATGAATAAAGCGCTTGTTTTTTATACCCGCTGCCTTTATTGTAGCTGTTTCTACCGTATTTTCCGTCGCCTAAAAGGGGATGTCCTATTGAAGCCATATGTGCTCTTATCTGGTGAGTGCGCCCTGTGAGCAAATCAATTTCCAAAAGACTTAAACCGTTTTTAAAGCCTAAGACCGTGTATTTGGTTTTGATATATTTTGATCCCTTGGATGGAGAATCGGAGATAAATACCATATTCTTTTTTTCATCTTTAAAAAGGTATCCGTCAATAACATCTTCTTTTTTCGGGAGCTTGCCGTGAACAATGCAAAGGTAAAGCTTTGTAAGCTCACGGTCTTTTATTTTCTGGTTGAGAATCCTTAAAGACTGAGCATTTTTGGCTGCAATTACAATTCCGCCTGTGTTGCGGTCAATTCTGTTTGCAAGGGCAGGGGCAAAGGAGTTTTCATTTTCCGGGTTGTATTCGCCTTTTTCGTAAAGGTACATTTTTACCCTTGAAATAAGCGTATCGCCGTATTCCCCTTCGTTTGGATGAGAAAGAATGCCCACTTTTTTATCAAGGAGCATAATGTTTTCGTCTTCGTAAATAATATCGAGATTTTTTGAAGCCGTCATAAAGTCATATTTTTTCGGCGGAGACACAAAAAACTCGTCGTTGATGTAAAGGTCAATAACGTCCCCGACACAGAGCCTGGTTGAAATTTCACCACGCTTGCGGTTTACCTTTATGCGCTTTGTTCTTATATATTTGTACATTAAAGACTGAGGCAGTGCAGGTACTGCCTTAGAAAGGAATTTATCAAGACGCTGTCCTGCGTCGTTTTGTTCTATGGTAAAGCTTTTCACAAGTAATCTCCTATTGCTGTTATTATGATTCAATTAAATATTATATCATTTTTTGTCACTTTTCAAAAGTATTAAAATGATATATAATACTAATTAAATTTTGAAATATTTCATTAAAGAGGGGAAGTGTAAAGGAATGCATGAAGGGCACAGAAAACGTTTGAGAGAAACTTTTCTGAAAAACGGACTTGATAATTTTCAGTCCCATAATGTCCTTGAGCTGCTTCTTTTTTACACTATTCCGAGAGGCGATACCAACGAAACGGCACATAGGCTTATAAACCGTTTCGGCTCTCTTTCGGCTGTCCTTGAGGCTCCCGTGGAGGAGCTTATGAAAGTTCAGGGAGTAGGAGAGCGCACCGCATCATTTTTGCATCTTATCCCTGAAATTACAAGGGTATATTTAAAGGATAAACAGGAAAATGTAAAGGTTTTAGATACGCCGCAGAAAGTTGCAGCATATCTTCTGCCGTATTTTGTGGGCAAGACAAAAGAAAATATAGTGCTATTGTGTCTCGATAACAAATGTGCCGTCAAAAACTGCTCCATAGTAGCTGAGGGTTCGGTCAACATGGGAGAGATAAACAAAAGAAATTTAATTGAGCTTGTTATAAGAAGCAACGCTACATCTGTTATAATTGCTCACAATCATCCAAACGGAGTGCCTGCTCCCTCAAAAGAGGATGTAGAAACTACTTTGATGCTAGCTTCACTTTTTAACAGCATAGACGTTAAACTAACCGACCATATTATAGTTGCCGGCGGAGACTGGTGCTCAATGGCATCCAGTGCAAAATTTGCCCCTGTTTTTCAGTGAGAGGAGAAATAATTTATGGATAAATTCAAGCTTGTGGCTCCATATAAGCCGATGGGTGACCAGCCCGAGGCAATTTCTCAGCTGGTTGACGGCTTAAACCGAGGTTTTAAGGAGCAGACTCTTCTGGGTGTTACAGGTTCGGGTAAAACTTTTACAATGGCGAATATTATAGCCGAGGTTAACCGTCCCACCCTTGTTCTCGCTCATAATAAAACTCTCGCTGCACAGCTCTGCTCTGAATTCCGTGAATTTTTCCCGGAAAATGCAGTGGAATATTTTGTCTCCTACTACGATTACTATCAGCCGGAGGCATACATTCCTACAACGGATACCTATATAGAAAAAGACTCCGCAATAAACGATGAAATTGATAAGCTCCGCCACTCTGCAACGTCGGCACTGTCGGAAAGACGTGACGTAATAATAGTCGCCAGTGTTTCATGTATTTACAGCCTCGGCGACCCTATAGACTACCGCAGCATGGTTATATCGCTTCGTCCCGGTATGGAAAAGAGCCGTGATGAGCTTATAGAAAAGCTTGTGGATATTCAGTACGAGCGAAACGATATAAATTTCATCCGAAATAAATTCCGTGTCCGTGGCGATGTAGTTGAGATATTCCCCGTTTATTCAAACGAAAACGCAATAAGAGTTGAGTTTTTCGGAGACGAGATTGAGAGAATAAGCGAAATAAAGGCGCTTACAGGTGAGGTCAAAGGGGTTTTATCCCATGTGGCTATTTATCCGGCATCCCACTATGTTGTTTCCGGGGAAAAGATGGAAAAAGCCATTGAAGAGATAAATGAGGAAATGGAAGAAAGATGCCGTGAATTTGAGAAGAAAGGAAAGCTTCTCGAAGCCCAGCGTATAAGGCAGCGCACCACCTACGATATGGAGATGCTCAGGGAAACGGGATTTTGCAAGGGTATAGAAAACTATTCGAGAGTTATGTCCGGCAGGGCTCCGGGAGCGGCTCCCTGTACCCTCCTCGATTATTTTCCCGAAGATTTTGTGCTGTTTGTGGACGAGTCCCACGTCACTCTGCCTCAGGTAAGAGCTATGTACGGCGGTGACCGTTCGAGAAAGGAAACCCTTGTGGAGTTCGGTTTCCGTCTGCCGTCGGCTTTCGATAACAGACCTCTTACCTTTGATGAATTTTATAAAAAGGTAGGTCAAAAGATTTTCGTAAGCGCAACTCCCGGTCCCTTTGAGCGTGAGAGGAGCAGCCGTATTGCGGAGCAGGTTATCAGACCTACGGGACTTCTTGACCCTGAAATTATAGTCAAACCCACAGAGGGACAGATTGACGATATAATTTCTCAGATAAATATAAGAACTCAGAGACAAGAGCGTGTTCTTATCACCACTCTTACAAAGAAAATGGCTGAGGATTTAACGGATTATCTTGAAAATCTCGGAATCAAAGTCCGCTATATGCACCACGACGTTGATACAATCGAGCGAATGGAGATTATCCGTGATTTAAGACTCGGTGAATTTGACGTACTTGTGGGAATTAACCTTTTGCGTGAGGGTCTTGATATTCCCGAGGTATCCCTTGTAATTATCCTTGACGCAGACAAAGAGGG
Organism: uncultured Oscillospiraceae bacterium; assembly: GCA_958451705.1. Classification (GTDB taxonomy): domain Bacteria; phylum Bacillota; class Clostridia; order Oscillospirales; family Acutalibacteraceae; genus UMGS263. Next base: position 951 of record CAUDRD010000053.1, on the reverse strand, counting down.
CTTTCTGCGTTCTGAAACTTCACTTATTCAGACTGTGGGCAGAGCGGCGAGAAACGCTCAAGGTGAAGTAATTATGTACGCCGACAGCGTAACGCCCTCAATGGAAGCGGCTATAAAGGAAACTTACCGCCGCCGTGAAAAGCAGATGAAATATAATGAGGAACATTCAATAACACCGCAGACAATAAAGAAGGATGTCAGGGATATTATCGAAATCACCGCAAAATCTTCTGACGGCACTAAGCCCGACAGCAAGCTCAGCCGTAAGGAGAGAGAGGCTCTTATTGTACGCCTTACTGCCGAAATGAAAGCTGCGGCGAAGATTCTCGAATTTGAGCACGCTGCATACCTTCGTGACAGAATAGAAAAACTCAGAAGGGGCAAATAAATATTTGTAATTTGCAGTCTTAATTTTCTTTGATTTAAGAGAAAATTAAAGGCTGCATTTTATTTTTCCTCAATATCGGAAATACTTTAATTAATAAAAACATTCATTTGCTTCCTGTAAAATCAACTCTTTCTTTCCTATTGACACAAAACGGAAAAAAGGTTTATAATACGCAAAGAACAAATGTTCAAGATGAATGTGAAAAGGAGCTTTCAAGTGGCGCTTAAAAATATTTTTGTAAAAGGTGCGAGAGAGCATAACCTTAAAAATGTAGATGTTGAAATTCCAAGAGACAAGCTGGTTGTATTTACCGGACTTTCAGGCTCCGGCAAATCCTCACTTGCCTTTGATACAATTTACGCTGAAGGACAAAGACGGTATGTTGAGTCATTGTCCTCTTACGCAAGGCAGTTCCTCGGTCAGATGGAAAAGCCGGATATGGACTACATTGAAGGGCTTTCTCCCGCAATATCAATTGACCAGAAAACCACTTCTAAAAACCCTCGTTCCACTGTGGGAACAGTTACGGAGATTTACGACTATCTGCGTCTTTTGTACGCAAG
>CAUDRD010000052.1 GCA_958451705.1 uncultured Oscillospiraceae bacterium | reverse complement strand
AAAGTGTAAACGCTTTACTGTTTACCATCTCTTTTCCCTTGCCGTCGACTTGTTGGTGCTTGCGTTTACAAATTCACGTCGGCAATTTGGATGGTTTTGTTTTATCACTAACTAAGTGTAAACGCTTTACTCCTTCCCATATTTTTTGCTTTGCCGACGTGGCGACTATCAAAAGGTAAGTTTTGTGCGGTTCTTTGGTTTGCATTCCTTATCTTTGCATAAACTTTGACGCAGGCATTTCTATTATCTTTAACAGTCATTTAGTGTGCGAATTGAAAGCGGACGTGTCCGCCGCAGGCAGCTGTATTTATTTTTTTCTGTAAGTCCGTGTGCGATTTGCCCGTGGGCTCAGCCCACCGTTTCACGTGAAACATTGCGCTTAATTTTCCACATTTCACTCACAGCTGTGTATTCCGTAAAGCTTATCCTTACAAAACAATAATCTAATAAAAAACAAAACAGCAAAGGGACAGACATAACTGCCTGTCCCTTTACCGTGGATATGGGGTGTGAAAGAGAAAGATGTGGACTGTTTCCGCCGTCCGGGCGGTTGACTATGCGGTGCGGGATTTCGTTTTGACCACTACATCGGTCTGTTTCGGAATCCTTACCACATACTCTATATATTCAGGTGTTTCGCTTTTTGCCGAATCAGCTTCAATACCCGCTTTACGCATGGTATCTACCGCATGATTGAGGGTGTTGACAAAAATGCGAACATCCTTGAATATCTTAACAGATGGCTTTTGCTTCGCCGTGGAATTTTTCACCATACGGCTTACCAGCCTCTCAGTTTCGGCAACAGTCAAACGCTTATCCGTGGCTATTTGGGCGGCACGGCGCTGTAACTCTGCCGAATCAAGCTGCAAAAGCGCCCTTGCGTGTCTTTCACTCATGGAGTTTTTCTCCAAAAGATCGCAGACATCCTGGGGAAGCTTTAATATTCTCAGCTTGTTGCATAAGGTTGACTGAGCTTTACCAAGGCGTTTCGCCATTTCCTCCTGACTTATTCCGCAGATGTTCATAAGGTTTTCAATGGCTCTTGCCTCTTCAAAAAAGCTCAAATCCTGCCTTTGGAGATTTTCGATAAGGGCTAAGGTCGCAGATTTTTCCGCATCAGCTTCAGATATAACACAGGGAATCTCTTTCATGCCGATTATTCTCGCCGCTCTGAGCCTTCGCTCTCCGGAAATCAGCTCATAGCCGCAGTCCTCTCTGGGGCGCACAGTTACCGGCTGAAGCAAACCGTTCTCTCTTATGCTTTGGGCAAGTCCCTCAAGCTCGGAGTAATCGAAATACTTTCTCGGCTGATTGGGGTTCGGAAATATATCCTCCTGCGGTATCATTAAAATCTGACCGCCGCTTACCAGTTTTGTCTTTTTACGAGATTTCATCATAAACAAATCCCTCCCGTTTATGTATGCTTGTCCTTTTGCTAAGAACAGAATACCACAGGAGGGATTTGATTTCCAGCTTTTCTCATCGCAGAAAAACGCTGCAAATTACAGTTATTTACATTAAACGAGGGGGCGCTTTGCGATTTGTGCCGAGGGACGTGGATATTTTGGCGGAGTTTGCGATATCTTTTTTATTAAAACCATGTTTCTCTCCCCCGCATCGGAAAGAGTGATGTTTTTTATCTCCTTAATTTCTCCGCCCAGTATCTTAATAGCGTTCTGTGCATCCTTAATTTCCTCAGAAGCAAGAGGTCCTTTCATAGCTATAAAGCATCCTCCCACCTTTACAAAAGGCAGACAGTACTCTGAAAGATCACGGAGATTTGCAACAGCTCTTGCAGTGACAAAATCGAACTTTTCTCGGTACCCTTTATTTTTACCCAGCTCCTCCGCTCTCGAATGAACGGTAACTCCGTTAAGAGAAAGGGCTTTAACCGCCGAATCCACAAATTTAAGACGCTTTGCAGTGGAATCCACCATTGTCATATCAATATCACGTCTTACAATCATAAGAGGCACCGCCGGGAAACCTCCGCCGGTTCCAACATCTAATACCTTAGCCCCTTTCGGTATATCAATGGCCGTAAGGAGCGTGAGGCTGTCGGTAAAATGCTTTACGGCTATTCCCTCAGGGTCGGTTATGGCGGTAAGATTTAAATGCTTGTTTGTTTCCACAACCATTTCGGCGAATTTCTCAAAATCCTGAAGCTGCTCTTCGCTAAGCTCAATTCCTATCTCGCCGCACTCTTTTATTAATGTTTCACGTGAAACATACATATTCTCATCCCCTTGCAAGGTGAATAAGCAAAACGGAAATATCCGCCGGGCTTACTCCCGATATTCTCGAAGCCTGTCCAATGCTTGCCGGACGGATTTTCGCAAGCTTTTCCACCGCTTCAAGGCGAAGTCCGCTGATTGCGTGGTAATCCATATCCGCCGGTATCAGCTTCTTTTCAAGACGGCGCATTTCATCAATCTGCGCCTGCTGACGTTTTATATATCCCTCGTACTTTATTTCAATCTCAACCTGCTCAAAAATCTCATATGGCAGGTCGGGACGGTTTTTATCGAAGGGAGCCAAATTCTCATATGTAAGTTGAGGACGCTTTAAAAGCTCCGCAAACTTCACTCCCGTTTTAAGAGGAGCCGTTCCCAGAGAAACAAGGAGCTTATCCAGTTCCTCCGACATGGGTATTGAAAGCTTTTCCGCTCTTCTACGCTCCTGAGCAATAAGCTCTTTCTTATGAAGGAATTTTTTCATTCGCTCTTCGCTGATAAGCCCGATTTCATATCCCATAGGAGTTAAACGCAAATCGGCGTTATCTTGACGGAGAATTAGACGGTACTCGGAGCGTGAAGTCATCATTCTGTAGGGGTCGGAGCAGCCCTTCGTAACAAGGTCATCGATTAAAGTTCCGATATATGAGCTGGCACGGTCAAGGATAAATGGGCTCTCCCCTTTTATGAGTCTTGCTGCGTTTATTCCCGCTACCAGTCCCTGAGCCGCCGCTTCCTCGTATCCGCTGGAGCCGTTAAACTGTCCTGCGCCGAAAAGTCCCGGCAAATCGAGAAACTCCAGCGTGGGAGCCAGTGCCAGAGGGTCAACGCAGTCGTATTCAATAGCGTATGCCGTTCTCATAACCTGACAGTGTTCCAGCCCGGGGATTGTTTTAAGGAAACTGAGCTGTACATCTTCGGGAAGTGAAGAAGAAAGTCCCTGAAGATACATTTCGTCCGTGTCCCCTCCGCAGGGCTCAATGAATATCTGATGACGTTCCTTTTCCGCAAAGCGGACAATCTTATCCTCAATACTGGGGCAATATCTGGGGCCGACGCCCTCTATTTTTCCACCGTAAAGGGGTGAACGGTGGAGATTTTCGGTTATAATGCGTTTTGTCTCCTGATTTGTATAGGTAACATAGCATAACTCAGTATTTTTAAGCTGTGATGCATCGTCGTCAAAAGAAAAAGGAACTATACGTTCATCCCCTGCCTGAGGCTCGAGATTTGAAAAATCAATGCTGTTTCTGTTAACTCTCGACGGAGTTCCCGTTTTGAAACGGCGCAGAGGTACACCCAGCTTTTTGAGAGCCACTGAAAGACGGGTTGCAGGGAACATTCCGTCAGGGCCGCTTTCATAGGAAACATCGCCAACATAAATTCTTCCGCCCAGAAAAGTTCCCGTAGAGAGGATTACGGCTTTGGAGGTATACTCCGCACCGAGAGCCGTTACAAGATGCCACAGTTTATTTTCATCCTGCCAAAGGTCAATGATTTCAGCCTGACGCAGTTCGAGGTTTTTCTGTTTCTCCAAAGTGCGCTTCATATAGGCTGCATATTTACGCCTGTCTATCTGGGCACGGAGGCTGTGTACCGCAGGTCCCTTACCTAAATTGAGCATACGGCTTTGCAGGAGATTAGAGTCGGCCGCTTTGCCCATCTCTCCCCCAAGAGCGTCGATTTCACGGACAAGGTGTCCCTTTGATGTTCCTCCGATTGACGGATTGCAGGGCATATTGCCTACCCAGTCAATATTGATTGTAAAAATTCCCGTTTTACAGCCGAGCCTTGCACAGGCAAGGCAGGCCTCTATACCTGCGTGACCTGCACCGATAACAACGGCGTCAAATTCTTTTGCAAAATAACTCATAAAACCTCACAGCCTATATAATATATAATAGTATACGCAAATTGTTCTTTGCGCTTTAATTTTACTAAGAAGCGATACAAAGTCCTGATAGCTAACCGATACTGTAAGCTTTAAATGCTCCCGACTTATCGGTTTTGTACATATAATTATTTACCTACACAGAAACGTGAAAAGACCTCGTTTATTACCTCTTCTCCGGCTTTTTTACCTGTAAGCTCCAAAAGAGCATCAATGGCACAGTCGGTAAGGACATTAATGGCATCCAGGGTAACTCCTGCATTTAATCCCTCTACTCCCTCGTTTATATACTGAAGAGCCCGACGGCAGCAGTCCCTCTGTCTTTCACTTGCAGCCATTGGCGCAGATGAATCAAACTCCGCAGTTCCGAGAACACGTTCCACCGCTTTTTCGAGAGCTTCCAGATTATCTCCGCTTTCGGCGCTGATAGTTACTGTTTCAGAAAAGTATTTTTCTATTTTAGAAATATCCATTACAGTGTCAAGATCGCTCTTATTGAGAATTGCAATGGATTTTTTCTCCCGGCATATTCTGCAAAGTTCTTCGTCTTCATCGGTGAAAGGCTCCGACAAATCAAAGACGGCAAAGACAAGCTCCGCTCTTTCAAGGCGCTGCTTTGCCATATCGACGCCGATGCTCTCTACAATATCCCCGGTTTCCCTTATTCCGGCAGTATCCGCAAGACGCAGAACCACATTTCCAAGGCGCACTGTCTCCTCCACCACGTCACGGGTTGTTCCTGCAACTGGAGTCACTATGGACTTCTGCACTCCTGCAAGGGCATTCATAAGGGTTGACTTTCCGGCATTGGGTTTTCCTGCAATAACCGCATTTACTCCCTCGGTCACGGCCTTTCCGCTGTCATAACGGCTTATAAGTTTTTCAATTCTGTCGCCGCAATGCTTAAGAGTATAGGAGAGCACGCTGTAATCAAGTTCCGGCACATCGTCTTCCGGGTAATCCACCCATGCCGCCATATGTGCGGAAGCTGAAATGAGATTCTGACATATGTCATCGGCTTCACGGCTAAGAGCTCCGTCACGGAGATTCAGCGCAGCATTTGCAGCCTGTTCGCTTCCGGCGTTGATTATATCCATAACGCCCTCAGCTTCGGCAAGGTCGATTTTTCCGTTTAGAAAGGCACGCTTCGTAAATTCTCCGGGACCTGCGGCAGAAGCTCCGGCAGCAAACACACTTCTGAGCACTCGCTGCACAACAAGAAGTCCCCCGTGACAGGAAATCTCAGCAACATCCTCACCGGTATAGCTTTTAGGAGCTCGGTAAACTATTGCAATTACCTCGTCAATATCGCCCTTTTCATCGAAAGCTCTGCCGTAGTGAGCGGTATATCCTTTGGCGTCACAGAGTTTTTTTCCGGATTTACAGCGAAAAACCTTATCGGCGATATTCAGCGCATCGTCACCGGAAATTCGTATTATACCTATTCCTCCTGCTGCGAGAGGTGTCGCAATTGCGGCGATTGTTGAGGACATTTGCAAAAGCTCCTTTCATTTAAATATTATTATATTATAAGGCAATATCATATTAAATGCAAACTTAGTTTACAGCAGGCTGAGCCTGTATGCAATTCGCACACCGACTAACGGTAACAAACAACTATAGCTGCCTGCGGCGGACACGTCCGCTTTCAATTCGCACACTAAATGACTGTTAAAGATAATAGAAATGCCTGCGTCAAAGTTTATGCAAAGATAAGGTACGAAACCAAAGAACCGCACAAAACTTACCTTTTGACAGTCGCCACGTCGGCAAGAGAAAAGATATTGTAAGAAGTAAAGCGTTTATTCTTTGACGGTGATAAAACAACGCCCTCCAAACTGCCGACGTGAATTTGTGAACGCTTGCACAGCCAAGCCGGCGGCAAAGGAAAATATATGGAAAGTAATAAATCGTTTGCTGTTTGAGGATGATGGAATAAACCCTTTGGGCTGCCGTCGGCGGGCGTTTAGCAGAAAATCAACTTTGCGCTGATTAGTACTTGCTGTTTTGGCAAGGCGGCGGAAACCTCCGCCGCAAATGCATTTTTGCTTCCTTTTGCTGCTATGGGCAAAAGGAAGTGCCCGCCACGGCATGAGTGGCGCAGATTAAACCTGCACATAAGCCGCACAGCAGGCTGAGCCTGTATGCAATTCGCACACTGAATAAACAGTAAAAAACAACTATAGCTGCCTGCGGCGGATTAAGTCCGCATACATGACGCACACGGACTGACGGCACCGAACAACCATAAAAGCCTGCGTTTGAAAAATCCCTGTTTATCAAAGTAAAGATTAAAGAGCAGAAACAAAAATAAAACTCCTTATCAAAATATTAGCGATCAAAAAACCTGCGGATAGGTTATTTCCTATCCGCAGGTCCGTTATTATAAGTCTTATTAACCTTTTAAATCTTGAAACTCATTTACTTTAAGTCATCAGATTGAGTTGAGAAGATTTTTAAGATTCTTGAGAGCGTTGGGAATACCACCCAAAATCTTTGCAAATCCTTTACCTGCTCCCTCATCGTTAATCATCATAAGCATTCCCTTTGCCATTTCTTCAGAGAAAACGCCCATACTCATCTGAATAAAGTTTCTGATTGGAATCTGTGTAGCCATAGCTTCCATCATGCCGCCGTTGTATCCGTCATCCTTTGTGGCCATTGAGAAGCCCTTCTTTATAAGCCTGTTTATCTTGCCGCCCCACTTTGTATGCTCAGCGTCCTCAAGATTGTTATAAATTGTAAGCTTCTCACTCTTATCTCTCTCTCTGGGAGGAATTGGTCTTCCGAGAACTGCCTCAAACTGGCTGTCGTCAATTGCGGCAATGTCAGCGGTATAATATGCAGGTGCAGTTTCTCTGTAATCGGGAATTTCAACCTTTTCAGCTTCAACGGTAACTGTGTCTGAAAGTCTGATATCTGCACTTGAAGCACCTACCAGAATTTCAAAGTCGCCGCTCTCTACTGTCCAATCCTGTGCCTTTATATTATAGAAAGCAAATGCACGTCTGTTAAGGGTGATTGTAACTTCCTTTTCCTCTCCCGCTTTAAGGAATACCTTAGTAAAGCCTTTAAGTTCCTTCTCCGGACGGAAAATTGTGCTTTCAACGTCTTTTACATAAACCTGTGCAATTTCTGCGCCGTCAATGTCACCTGTATTTTTTATTTTAAAGGTCACTGTAAGCTCATCGCCGTCTTTGATCTTTTTGCTGCTGAGCTTAAGGTCGGAATACTGGAAAGTTGTATAAGACAAACCGTAACCAAAGGGGAACATAACGGGCTTCTTAGCTGTATCATAATATCTGTATCCGATGTAAATGCTCTCTTTATGTTCGGCAAGAACTCTTCCTCCGGGATAGTTGCCGTAAGTGGGATTGTCCTCAAGAGCAAGGGGATATGTTTCGCTGAGCTTACCTGAGGGGTTAACTGCTCCGCTTATAATATCGACAATTGCGCCTGCTCCTGCCTGTCCGCCGAGGGAGCCGTTGAGAACTACCTTTACTTTATCAAGCCAGGGCATCTCAACGCATGAACCGCCGCTTAAAATAACCGCAGTTTCAGGATTTGCAGCTGCAACCGCTTCAATAAGAGCGTTGTGGCTCTTTGGCATACCCATATGACTTCTGTCATAGCCTTCGCTTTCAAAATCCTCAGTAAGTCCCGCAAAAACGAGAACTGTATCTGCCTGCTTTGCAGCTTCTACAGCCTCTGCTGTAAGTGCGCCGTCGATTACATCCTTGGTTTTATCGTAGCCTCTTGCATAGATAACCGTGTATCCAGCTTCTTTAAGGCAATCAAGTGCATTATCAAGCTTTGTGGGATTGATAAGTGAGCTTCCGGCACCCTGATAGCGGGGCTTTTCAGCCATTTCACCAATTACTGCAATCTTCTTTGACTTGTCAACAGGAAGAATATCATCTTCATTTTTAAGGAGCACTGCGCTTTCGCCGGCGATCTGGCGTGCAATTTTATGGTTTGCATCCATATCGCAGGTATGCTCTTCTTTAAGAGTTTCAGCGGAACGAAGAAGAATTTCGATTATATTATCCACTCTTGCGTCAAGGTCGCTTTCATCGAGAGTTCCGTTTTTAACCGCTTCAACTATTCTTTTTGCATTGAGCTCACCGGAGGTAGGCATTTCAACGTCTGTTCCGTATTTTACGCCCTTAACTCTGTCAACTGAGGCGCCCCAGTCTGTAACAATAAGGCCTTCAAAGCCCCATTCGTCACGAAGCACCTTCTGCTGAAGCCACTCGTTTTCTGAACAATATGTACCGTTAAGGCGGTTATATGCATTCATAACCGTCCAAGGCTGAGCCTCTTTAACAGCGATCTCAAAAGCCGGAAGATAAATCTCTCTTAAAGCTCTTTCATCTACGACTTCATCAATAACCATTCTTCTGGCTTCCTGGCTGTTTGCAGCAAAGTGCTTGATGGATGTACCGATACCCTTTGACTGAACGCCGTTTATAAAGGAAGCGGCAAGCTTACCGGCAAGGTAAGGATCCTCAGAAAAATACTCGAAGTTGCGTCCGCACAGGGGAGAACGCTTCATGTTAACGCCGGGTCCGAGAAGTACGGAAACTTTCTCTTTTCTGCACTCGTCACCCAGAGCCTGACCCATCTTATAAATGAGATCTGCATTCCAGGAACAAGAGGTAGCAGCAGCCGTCGGGAAACAGGTTGCAGGAATAGAGTTGCTCAATCCCTTTTTCTTTCCCTCTGGGTTTTGCTTACGCAAGCCGTGA
>CAUDRD010000051.1 GCA_958451705.1 uncultured Oscillospiraceae bacterium | reverse complement strand
AAGAAAATGAACGACGCTGTAACTATGAAGCAATTTTAAGCTCAATCCTACATATAATAATGGAACAGAGCCGGGCTGTCGTCAATATCAAAAACTTTACAGGAAAATGCTGTGTTTCCGTCGGCTCCATATACAACTTTTTCTAATGCCAAGGCCATCATCGTTCAGACTGTGAAAAGAGTAGGGCATAATTTTTCATCTTTCTAATAACAACAGTAACTTTGACTATGCTAGAAAATGCGTATAATGGATTTTTAAAAGTGCAGGAAAAAGCAAAGAAAATCTTCTAAATTAAAATTAACACAAGGCTTCCTATTGGACTTTTGTGTAGACAGCAGCAAAATTCAGAATATAATAAAATTGAAAGCACAGAAAACTTTAAGGCTTCCGTGCTTTTCTCTTTTTCATTTTATTTTTTCGGTTTAAGCTCCAGTGAAGCGGCATAATGCTTAACGGTAAACCTTTCGGGAGCTATTTGTTCAAGAAGACGTTTATGCTCCTTTTCCCAGCTTGCCGTTTCCTCGGCAGAAAGGGATGCCCCAACTCCGCGGCAGGCTTTCATTCTTCCATGCCAGGTTTCTTTAGTAAAGGGAATATCGAACCTGTATTCTTCGTGAAAAACAGGCTCGAACCTATCGAGAACACAATCTGGCACAATAATAGGGTGCATGGTTTCTCCGTTTCCGTTCCACATAGGGTTATACTTTAAAATCAGTTTTTCGCTTTCCCCGGCAATTTCATCCTCAAAAGGAAGCCACGACATATAGAGAATCAGCAATCTGCCGTCATTTTTAAGCATCCTAACAAGGTTCGGCGTAATTTTTTCATGGTCAAAATACCAAAAGCACTGACATGAGGTTATAACATCAAATGTATTCTCTGGAAAATTTATTTCTTCGGCAGGAGCTAAAATGTACTCGATATCCTGATTTGCTTCATGTGACAATCTCTTAGCGTATTTGATTTGACCAGCCGATATATCGCAGCCTGTCCACTTCGCTCCGAAACGGTACATATTTCTCGGAAGCACTCCCGTACCTGTACCTAAATCCAAAGCTTTTTGACCTGACATACACAGATTCCTTTCGGCAATCTTTTTATAAAATATTTCCGGGTAAATATCCCTGTACTTTGCGTAATCAACAGAAGCTTTATCCCAGTCGAAAGCTTTGCCGTTATCAATGCGTATATCCTTTATTTCCATTTCGTTCACCGTCCTTATTGATTTTTAAAGTCAAAACCATGCCGCTTTCTCATCTCTGAAAACAGGCGTTTTCCCCTTTTCGTATGGATCGTATCTGTTTATATTACATCCGAATTCCTTTAAAAGACTTATTTTATCGTCTCCGGTCCAATATATAAGGGATATTCCCTCAAAAGCCTCGACTTTCCCGTTATCCATTTTATTTTCAAAATACCACTCAGCCACCGTCTGATTTTCCTTATGAAAAAATCCGGTTATATCCCATTTGAGTACGGTGCCGCGTGTATTCCACTCCTTAAACCAGTACTCGATTTTCTCGATACCGTGATATTCGGGTCCCCAGCTTTCGGTGTACACTGCATCAGCGGCAAATATATCATCAATACCGGTACAATCCTTTTTGAGCCACATTGAGAACCAACAGTGTATTTTCTCCTCACGCACATTCAAGGCAATCACTCCTTTATCTGTGTGAAATAGCTAACAAAGATATAATTTAATTACAGTATACAGCAGGCTCAGCCTACACGCAAGACACAGGCAGCGTAACGCTGAGACCCAGTTTAACAGGAAGCGATAAAAAACGTAAGAGCCTGTGGCGGATAAATCCACCGCAGGCTCTATGTTTCTCACCACTAACAATAAGTATACATAATAAAAGCAAGTTACTCAGTCGCAGACAGTTATAGTTGTTTCATCCAACTGCTCAGTTTACAAAATGAAAGTGACCGTGTCCGCAAAGTCAGCCTTTGGTGGGCTTTACCGATGCTTCAACTTGCTTCCTCGCAGGCACACAAGCTCGTATGGTATATGAAACTTCGTGTGCGGATTGGGTGCAGGCTCAGCCTTTGTGGGCTTTGCCGATGCTTCAACTTGCTTCCTCGCAGGCACACAAGCTTGTATGCTATATAAAACTTCGTGTGCGGATTGGGTGCAGGCTCAGCCTGCTAAAAAAGGCCGCCATTGTACTTTTTCTGTACTTTAAGAGTAAATAGAAAAGCTATAATAAAACCAACAGTAGCTGCGGCAACGCTTATTAGCACTCCGGTATCGTTTTTAATGAGTATAGCAATTATTGCTCCGCTTAAAAAGGAAACACCCATACCGATAATACACTTTCCCATTCCTCTGCCGTAACCATTAAAATCCTTTACGTTTTTACGATGATAATCATGAATTAAGTCTGTATTTCCGCAGAAAACCAAAATTCCCACAACTATAAAAATAACAGATACCACAAAATATATTATTGACAGCAAAGGCATAATATTTTACCTCCCCATTATTTTTTATCGTTGTTCCCGTCGGGATGAATCTTTTTAAACCATATATAGCTCAAAATGTAAAGCAGAACCGTTGAACCCAAAGCGCCGACCGTTATGACTACAAGACACACCGGCAAAGAGACAAAAGCTGCAACAAGTGAGACGATGCCTATAACCACCCACATGATGCCGCCCACACGGTGAGTTTTATTCCATACATCCGGGTCAGCTAATGTCCAGGGAGTTTTGATGCCCATAAAATAATTATGCTTGATTTTACCCATCATATTGCCAAGTACAATAAACATCACGCTTACAAGCACCGATATTATGGTTCCGATGGAAACAGTGCCAGGTTTTAACGTTTCTGTAAGTACAACGCCGTTTACAACAACGAAAAATACTGTCATGAAAATTGCCATTATATCATAATATTTCTGGAACTTTTCATAGTTCTTCTTTTTCGGGTCGATTTTAGGCAGGAATTGGAACATCAGCGCTAAAAGCAACGGTAAAAAGAAAGTAATCGCCGCAGTCATTCTACTACCGTAACCGTCAACCTGTCCCTGAGCGTTCCAGTGTATGGGCATGGTTTCGGGCAGACGTGAATACGCTGCCAAAAACATAACCGGTGAAATAAGTGCAAGTACCCACATTGTTATAATTGATTTTTTATTCTTCATGATTCTCTTCTCCTTTCAAAGCTGCAATCCACTGGGTTATTTCGTCAAGGACCGACATATTGATTTCATAATAAATGCATTTACCCCGCTTGTCGTCGGTTATAAGCCCAGCCTCCCGCAAAACGGAAAGATGATGGCTGACCGTAGCCCCGGTCATGGAAAAATGGGAAGCAATATCTCCGGCGGTTTTTGCGCCGTCACGAAGTATATGAAGAATTTCTCTTCGTGTAGGGTCGCTAAGCGCCTTAAAAGTATCCTGAAACCCCATTTTAACCGCCTCCTTTTACTGAATTCTTAACATTATATATTGTAACTTAATTTACATTACAGGACTTATCATAAGTAAAAATGCAAAAATCATTATTAAGGTTGAAAATATTGAAACACCGTTTACAAAATAGGCAAAACCGTTAAAGCTTTTTCGTATAAGCAAAGCCGAAGACGGTAAAGCTATTGCGGAAATTACCATTGAAATAATCGGAAGAGGATAAAGCTCAGATTTGTCTCCCCACCTGTCAAATCCGCCCTGCTCCGACCAGTGGAGAGGAACTGTATCTGGGAGTTTATCTATTGTCATAAAACATACTATAAGAAAACAAAGAGCAAAGAGAAAAGTGAAAATCGCTACGCTGTAAGACAAAGTATCATAAGGAAGCATAAATGATTTTGATTTTTTCATTGCCATCACATCTTTCAAAAAATTTAAAGCGAATTACCACAGATTCAGTAATACTTTCTCAGAAAATTTTACCTCCTTCCCCACATCATTTAGAAATCTATCTAAATGTATTGTATCATTGTGAATAACGGCTGTCAACAGTTATTTAGAAAATCATCTAAATGTTTTCAGACAAAAAGAAAACGGTACATCCTAACGGATGTACCGTAACTTTCAAGATTTTGAATTATAAAAAGAAGAAAAGAAGAGAAGCTGCAAGTGTTACAACAAAGAAAACAATCGCAATGGCTTTTGTTGCACGCTCAAGCTTTGCTTCCATTTTGCGGCCCTTTGACTTACCAAGGAAAGACTCTGCGCCGCCGGCAATAGCACCGGAAAGACCTGCCTGACGTCCCTGCTGAAGAAGAACGATAACAATAATGGCAATTGAAAGTATTATAAGTGCAATGCCTAAAACTATTTCATACCAGCCCATTTTTAAACCTCCGCACAATATATAGAAACTGTCTTACTAACGAATTTTAGCACAACCTATGAGAAAAAGCAAGTTATTTTTATATTAAAATCACTGTTTATAACAAAATTTACCTGAATTTTTTAGCTGCATTCTGCGCAGAATACTATCAGCAGGGAAAAGTCGAAAAAAATGCGTTTGCCGGCTTCCCCGCTATCCGTTAGTTTCCGGGGAAGCCCGGCTTAACGGTTTTAATATCCCGACGGTAATTTCATTTTTAGAAATTTTTCCGCCGGGATTTCTTTTTGTCTTTTTTGTTTACAGCTTTAACTGTTCACCTGCATCCTCTGCGCTTAAAAAAGCTCCCAGAGCCGGAAGATTTTTAGTGCGGTAACGGTGCTCCTTAGAGAATTCGCCCTCTACATAATCCCTTACCTCTTCGACTCTCTGACCTCTTTTAAGGTTCATAACCGCAACGCCTATTGTATCTTTTGTGGTTTTTACGCTTATCGCACCGGTATTTATAAGCAGGAGCCTGCCCGCTGAGGATTTTAAGATAATATCCTTATCCTCAGAAAGCTGCACCATTGCCGCAAGAGGCGCTTTATCGGAATATGCCTTCAAAAGCTTTTTGCGGTTTGTCTTTGTGGCGTAAGAGCTCAGAGGCACTTTTGCAGCTTTTCCGTTTTCAAAGACAAAGAGCATATGCCCGGAATAATCCTTTGTAACCGCCATGAAAACAGCGTTTTCGCCCTCGTCCATTTGAAGTTTGGAGGCCACATAGTCTCCAAGGACGCTTGCCTTTGTGTCGTCAAAGTCGGATGCCTTCGCCTTATAGACCTGGCACTTATCTGTAAAGAAAAGCAGCTCATCAAGGTTGCTTCCCTCAACGGTTCTGACTATCTCGTCCCCGTCTTTAAGCTTATGCTCGCCGCTCATACGCAGTGACAAAGGGGTAATCTTTTTAAAATATCCGTCCTTTGTAAAGAAGAAGTTTACGGGATAATCTGGGATTTCGTCTATTTCCGGCTCATCCTCAAGGTCGGCAGTGTAGCAAATTTCGCTCTTTCTCGGCTGAGAATACTTCTGAGAAACTCCCTGCAGCTCTTCTATGATTATTTTCCTAATTCTGCTGCGGCTATTTAAGATATCCTCCATATCTGCAATCTCTTTTTGGAGATCTTCAATATCCGCTGTACGCTTAAGGATATACTCCTTATTGAGGTGACGCAGTTTTATCTCTGCCACATACTCCGCCTGTGTTTCGTCGATACCGAAGCCTATCATAAGGTTCGGCACAACTTCGCTTTCCTCTTCGGTACTGCGGATTATGGCAATTGCCTTATCAATATCAAGAAGTATTTTTTCAAGACCTTTGAGCAGATGAAGCTTATTTTTAACCTTTGTAAGATCAAAGAATGTACGGCGCTTTACACATTCGGTACGGTAGGCGATCCATTCATTTAAAAGCGCCTTAACGCCTAAAACTTTCGGCGTACCTGAAATAAGGACGTTAAAGTTACAGGAGAAGGTATCTTCAAGAGTGGTCATCTTAAAGAGCTTTGCCATAAGCTTTTCAGCGTCCACGCCTCTTTTAAGATCAACGGTTATTTTTAATCCGTTTCTATCCGTTTCGTCACGGACATCGCTTATCTCCTTTAAAGCTCCCGCCTTAACCTTTTCAATCATCTTGTCGATAATTGCCTCAACGGTGGTAGTGGGCGGAATTTCCGTAATATCAATACAGTTATTTGATTTATCGTACTGATACTTTGCCCTTACCTTAATTCCTCCCCTGCCCGTCTGATAAATCTTTTCAATTTCCTCACGGTTATAGAGGATTTTTCCCCCGCCGGGGAAATCAGGCGCTGCAAGGGTATCGGCCACCTCATGGTCGGGATTTTTAATAAGTGCAATTGTGGTATCACATATTTCCTTAAGATTAAAGGGGCAGATTGAACTTGCCATACCTACGGCGATACCTGTATTTGCGTTTACAAGCACCGACGGGAATGAAACCGGCAAAAGGGTAGGCTCCTTCATGGTGCTGTCGTAGTTATCCACAAAATCCACGGTATCCTTATCTATATCTCTGAAAAGCTCCGCACAGATAGGCGCAAGCTTAGCCTCGGTATATCTCGATGCCGCCCATGCCATATCTCTCGAATAAGCTTTACCGAAGTTACCCTTTGAATCAACATAAGGATGCAGCAAGGCCTCATAGCCCTTTGAAAGACGTACCATTGTATCGTAAATAGCGGCGTCACCGTGAGGGTTAAGCTGCATTGTACGTCCCACGATATTTGCGGATTTAATTCTTCCGCCGGTTAAAAGACCCATTTTATACATTGTATAGAGGAGCTTGCGGTGGGAGGGCTTGAAGCCGTCAATTTCCGGAATGGCACGGCTCAAAATAACGCTCATAGCATAGGGCATATAGTTGATTTCAAGGGTTTCGGTTATGGGCTGCTCAACAATCTCGCCCGCTCCTATTATATGACCCTTTACTGCCGGCTCGTTTCCTGCCGGCTGTTCGGTCTTTTTTCTTTTTCCTGCCATTTGCTTTTCCCTCCTTTATCAACTTACGTCGGTCATATCAATGTAGAGATGTCCGCTTTCGGCAATGTGTTCCTTTCTGCCTGCAAGGTTATCCCCTAAAAGTAAATCGAACACCTGAGCCGTTTTCTCTGCTTCCTCAGGCTGTATCTTTATAAGCCTGCGTGTTGATGGATTCATAGTCGTAAGGTTCATCATATCGGCGTCGTTTTCACCAAGTCCTTTTGAACGCTGGATTGTATATTTGTTATCGCCTATCTGATTTAAAACGTCTGTCTTCTCCCTCTCCGTATAGGCAAACCAGGTTTCGCCCTTGCTGTTGATTTCGTAAAGGGGGGATTCCGCAATATAAACCTTGCCCTCGTTTATAAGTGTCGGCATAAGGCGATAAATCATTGTGAGAACAAGGGTTCTGATCTGGAAGCCGTCAACGTCGGCATCGGTACAGATTATAATTTTATTCCAGCGAAGATTATCGAGACTGAAAGAGGAAAGATCCTTACTTGACTTGCTCTTTACCTCTACTCCGCAGCCAAGAACCTTAATTAGATCCGTGATAATATCATTTTTGAAGATTTTATCGTATTCGGATTTTAAACAGTTTAGGATTTTACCTCTTATGGGGATTATGGCCTGGAAAGTTGAATCCCTGGCCTGCTTACAGGCACCGAGAGCTGAGTCGCCCTCCACTATGAACAGCTCTCTTTCATTTACGTCCTTGCTGCGGCAGTCAACAAATTTCTGCACTCTGTTTGCAAGGTCGTTGGAGCTTTGAAGGGTCTTTTTAAGGTTTAATCTTGTGCTTTCCGCCTTTATGCGGCTTCGCATATTAATAAGTATCTGGTCGGCTATTTTCTCCGCTTCAAGTCGGTTTTCTATAAAGTAAACCTCAAGCTGATGACGGAAGAAATCGGTCATGGCCTCCTGAATGAACTTATTATTGATAGCTTTCTTTGTCTGGTTTTCATAGGATGTCTGAGTGGAAAGAGAGGAAACAACAAGAATTAGACAGTCCTCAATATCCTGAAATGAAATTTTGCTGTCGCTTTTAAGATATTTGCTGTTTTGCTTTAAATAAGCGTCAACCTGGGATACAAAGGCGCTTCTCACCGCTTTTTCCGGTGCTCCGCCGTACTCGAGAAAGCTCGAATTATGGTAATATTCCTTGAGGCGTTTCTTATTTGAAAAGCAGAGAGCTGCGTTTATCTTGACTTTGTAGTCAGGCTTGTCCTCACGGTCACGGCCTACACGCTCCGTCTGCCAGAACTGAGGAGTAGAAAATGCATCATCTCCGGCAAACTCCTTTACATAGTCCATTATACCGTTTTCATAGATGTATTCGTAAGTATCAAAACCTTTTGGGGTTTCGTCTTTTAAGATAAAACGCACTCCGGCGTTTACAATAGACTGCCTTTTAATTGTCTCCTGATAATATTCAAGGGGAACATCAATATCGGTAAATACGTTAAGGTCGGGCCTCCATCTTATACGGGAGCCTGTATCCTTTTTAGTGTATGCCTCTTTCAGAAATTCTCCGTCAGGCTCGCCCTGTTTAAACTTCATAACATAGCGGTAGCCGTCACGGTGCACCTCAGCCTCCATATACTCAGAAGCGTACTGGGTGGAACAAAGTCCAAGGCCGTTAAGTCCCAGGGAAAACTCATAGCTGCCGCCGTTGTTGGTATCGTATTTTCCGCCGGCGTACATCTCACAGAAAACCAGTTCCCAGTTATAGCGGTTCTCCTTGTGGTTAAAATCCACCGGGATTCCTCGTCCGAAATCCTGCACCTCAACGGATTTATCCATATATCTTGTCACTATTATTTTATCGCCGAAGCCCTCTCTTGCCTCGTCTATGGCGTTAGACAGAATTTCAAATATAGAGTGCTCGCAGCCTTCAAGTCCGTCAGAGCCAAAAATAACCGCAGGACGTTTTCTCACCCTGTCGGCGCCTTTAAGACTTGTTATATTGTCATTTCCGTATGACGCTTTTTTCTTTGCCATGGTTTTTTTATGCCTCCACTGCGTAATGGTAATAATTTACACTAACTTGCGGGAAAATGTCAAGCTTACCCCTTTATATTACATAATATTCAGTTATTCGTCATTGTTTTATATTTGCTGAAATTTATACTCCTTACCCGCACTTTGATAAACGAGTAGGTTTTGCCACTCATGCCGTGGCGGGGCACTTACTTTTGCC
>CAUDRD010000050.1 GCA_958451705.1 uncultured Oscillospiraceae bacterium | reverse complement strand
AAAGCCCTCATTATTAAAGGAAAAGTTCGTGTCAAACATCTCATTTGGAGCGCTTGTCCAGGGTGCGGCAAAGGAGCCGATATTGCACATAAGATCGCTTATGGCGGCTCCGCCAGTTTCCACCTGAAATTTTATTGTAAGGCTTCCCGTTGATACTACGGATACCTGCTGAAGCTCTCTGTCGTACAGCTTGCCGCTGAAGGTCATCTGTATGTCGGAAGCTCCTCCGGAAACAGTAAAATGGGATATGCTGTCAGGGTCCTGAAGGAGCAGAAAAGAGATTGTATAAGTCTTTCCCGCCCAGGTGGGAATTGTTTGGGACATATACGAACCCATTACCACCGCAAATCCGCTTTTTGAGGCGGAGGAGTTTGCAAAGTTCTCGGGTATGACGCTTACAAGGCCGTAACAGTCCCATCCGTCAAGGCCGAAATAGCCGACGCTGTTTTTAATTAAATTTCCTGCTCCCGTTGAAGAAAGGCTGAGACTCATGCCGTCCACGGTCTGGGTAAGGGTAGAGATTCCTGCCTTTACTCCCTCAACCTCCTCCCCCAGGGAATCGGAAACCTGCTGGATCTGGCTTACAAGCTGTCCTCCAGTGGCAGTAAGCTGCTGTTCAATATCGCTGAAGCCCTGGTCGAGAGACACCGCCTCGTCGTTTTTCATAAACTTAATGTGAAGCTCTTTACCGGAAATAAGGTCGCCCTCAATATATTCGGCGGAAATCTTATTTGCGCTTATGGCGTTAAGTACGGCGTTTCCGTTTTTGTCTATTCCGTAATTCCATACAGGATTGCCGTCATTCCAGCCGCTGTTTGTCCATGCAAAGCCCTGTTCGGTTTTAGTGTAGATGGTTCCGCTTTCCTCAAGGGAGGGCTTATCGTGCATATACTGCTTAATTGCCCCTGTAACGGAGTCTTTTACGTTTGTTGTATAAAATCCCAGGGAGGCGTTTACCACCTCGTTAAGGTCGAGAACCGCCTGTTCCCTGTTTTCCAAATCCTTTTTAAGCTCATGCTTTGTTTTCTCCAGCACACCCTTTTGTGACTGTGTAAGGGAGCCCAAAGTGGCATAGCCCTTTTGTGTCTGACTTATACACTTCGACTCGATCGTCATTTTTCCGTTAAGTGTATATGACGTATTTGTGATAAAACTGCTGTAAGGTACAGAATTTTTTATAAAACTGACGGCATCAAGAGGCTGTAAAAACGGCAGAGAAAGAGTTTCGCAGGAAAAACCTCGATAGGCTCTTCCTGCGAATTTTGCGTTTAGAAGCTCGGCGCATTTTGATTTATTGTCACAGGCATCAAAAAGCGGATTGGAGCTTATTTCAATGATATAATCTCCTGTTATCTCTGCCGGATAAATCTCTTCTCCTGAAAGAAGCCGAATGCCGTTAATAACGGTATCGGCTTCTTCTAAATTAACCGTTTGGTAACGAAAGCTTTCATCTATACCGAAAGCCTCGTTTCCTCCGTAATCTTTAAAAACAATATGTCCGTCGCCGTCAGCATAGCCGCACACGCCGTCCAGCTCGCAGCAGTACATAATGAGCTGCCTGAGAGTAGGCGCTTCACTGAATTCGGGAACGCCCGAAATATATCCTCCGCTTTCTGAAGAATCCGAAAACATGGAATAATCGTCGCACACAAGTCCTGCCTGCTCAATACACCATCTCACAAGAGTTCTTCTGCTTGCCGGCAAAGGAAGATCGGCGGCCGCAATATCAAGTCTTACCATATTGTCATAAGCTTCAAGGGTTATGGATGAAAGTTTTCTCGGCTGCTCGTCCACTGTATAAACACCCAGCGGAAGCCATTCGACGGTATTTTCATACTCTATACCGATTTTGATGTTCAAAACCGCTCCGCCGAAAAATACTTCGTTAAAGCTTCCTTCTGAATTATCTAAAGTAATCTTTGCAGTGGAAGCGCAGCAGGTACCTGTTTCAAACTCATCGCCGTTTACACAGAGCCTTTCAATAGTAAGTCCGTTCAGGGCTAAATTTTCATCTGTTAACTCGAAAGCTTCACCCTTAAGGGGACTGACAGAAATTTGTATTTTTTGAGAGGTTCCGTCTTTTAAGGCTTCGAGTGCTTTTGAAGTAATATTAATCAAAGTACATTCCCCTTTGTGGTAATTTGAAAGCTGAGACTGTCCCATTTGCCGGTTTTGGTATCAAACAGCGGTGCAGTTCCGGGACCCGTATAAAAGAGTCTCGTTTCAAATGCGCCTGTTTCAGCATCGAGATAGCGTATATAAACATATTCGGGCTTAAATGCCTTTATAATTTTGGAGCAGTCCGAAATTTTTACCCTTTCCCAACCAAGGTCAAGTCCTGCAACTCTGCCTTTACGGTTTTTATGCATCTCCATATCCTCAGTGCGTTTAGCTGAAGAATCGGAGACATCTTCCCACTTGTACTGATAAGTGGTAGGAGCTGGCAGAGTAACGCCGTCAGCAATTGTTCCGTCAGGACTGAGTTTAGTCCCGACTTTATCAATAGGGTTATATCCTGCCACTTTATCACACTCCCACCGGTACAATGATCTTTCCGCTGATGCGGTTCTTTTTGTTTATCTTTTTCGTGGAGAAAACCTCTTTCTCTTCGCCGTCAGGCATCTGCACAATAATGGTAACATCTCCGTTGCCGCTTTCTTCCTTTACGATCTGACGGATAAGACCTTCAGGTGCTTCAAGGTTTCTTCCTTTCTTCTGATCGCCTAAAATTGCGGCAAATTCGGCATTGGGAGGAATAACAGCTCCGGTGGCCAGCTTCGGAATTTGATATTTTGGAAGAGTGTTTATCTGGAATCCGAGGTTTTTACCGCCTAAAATCGGAACCCAATCCGGAACATTAAATTCCAATCTGTTAAGGGCACCTATCATTTTATTGATTGCACCAATGAACTGAGCAAGGAAGAAATTTATTACATCAATAATGATATTGATGCCAAACTTTAAAGCACCTATCATAGAATCAATAGCTCCGCCGAAAATATCTTTAATGCCTTCCCAGGCTTTTTCCCAGTCACCTGTAAAAACACCTACGATAAAGTCGATAATGCCCGAAAAAGTGCGTATTATACTTGAGGCGCTATCGATGATCCAAGCTACTATAGAAGCAATGATATCAACCACAAAATTAAAAGTCGCAGTGATATGAGGAGCCAAATAATCTGTAACCCATTTGACTATTGGAGCTATAAACTTGTTATAGATTTCGAGAGCGCCATCCACTATTTTTGCAATTAGCTCAGTAAATCGGTCGACAAATGGCTTCAAGTGTTCTTCCCAAAGCCAGTCTATTGTGTCCATAAAATTATCCCAAACAGGCTTTATGAGTTTTTCCCAGTTGTTTTTCAAGATATCAGCAAAATTATGCACTGCTTCCTTTAGCTTGTCGAAAATGGGTTTTCCGTAAGTATCCCACTTTTCAACAATTATGTCCCATGTATCGCTCCATATTTTCTGTATTTGGGATAAAGCCGGTTCTACGCCTTCCAGCCAAATACGGTCAAAAATATCCTTTACCTCAACGAACACGGATTCTAAAACCAAGAGACTTTCTGTTTTCACCTGCGTTAAAAACGGAAGAATCTGTGTGGCAATCTGATTAAGGGAAGGGAATATAAGAGTGTCCCAAAGTCCTGATAAAACCATGGACAGGCTGTCAATACCGCCACTGATTATTGTGCCCGCGACACTGATGCCGGTTTTAAGGAAGTTTGTAAAATCGGTGTCAAACCACGATTTAAGGGGATTGCCCAGTGATTTAACATCTTGCCATATTTTGCTGAGAGTACCTTTAAACTTTTGCATCGATGTACTTATATCACCAAATGCTTTTTCAACTTCCGGTTTTAACTGAGCTGCAAAAGATTTAAAATTTCCTAGCATTTTGTCAAGCTTGCTTACAGTTTGCTCTTCCTCTTTACCCTGAGTGGACATATCAGCACCGACATTCTGTGAGGGGGGCGAAGCGGCCGAAGAAGAAGCGTTGCTGTCGTTCATCTTGGTGATGTTGTCAAGACCTGTCAGAAAGCCATCGTTTGCCTTTTTAGCCTTATCAGCTGCTTCGGCATAGTCGTTTGTAGATGAAGCCGCGTCGCTTATGGCTCCCGATGCGCTGCCTGCACCTTGTGAAAGCTCCTGCTTTCCGAAAATTTTTGCAGTAACCTCCGAAAAGATATTGGCAAATTTAATAAGATAATCCATTAGGGAATTGAGAAACTTTACAGCGGGAGTAAGCATCTGAATGAGCCCTGTTCCCATAATGCCGAGGAACTGCTGCCAGCGGCCTGTAAGTACTCTTGTCTGATTCGCCCAGCTGTCTGAGGTACGTTCAAAGTCTCCGGCTGCAAGAGCGGTCTGCTCCATTACATACTGATAGCGCAGCATTACCTGCTCCTGCTGAGTCATCTGCTGGGTTGTTTTGCCCAGACCTTTCTGCATGGCGTAAAGATTAAGGTTATTTTCCGTCATAACCACGCCTATATTTTTAAGGCTCTCGGTTTCTCCAGTCCATATGGATTTCATCATCGTGTCTGCTTCCTCCTGGGTTTTGTTGTAGAAAGAAGCGATGTCTCCGGTTCTGCCGGCGGCGTCAATTGCCATTTGCGCCGCCTTTTCGCCGTCAAGACCCATACCCTTATTCATGGCCATGTAGGTACTTGCAGTCTTTTTCGCCTGAAGCTCAGTCATTCCGAATTTTTCGAGAGCTGTATCGGCGAAATCCTCAACCTTTTGCTTCATATTGCCGAAAGAAACGTCTACAACGTTTTCTACTTCCTGCAAATCCGAGGCAATATTCAAGGCCTCTTTGCCGAACTTAACCAAAGCACTGATTCCGAAAGCTATGCCCACGGCTCCTGCAAGATTTTTAAGAGAACCTGTTATTTTCTTTATACCTGTATTAAAATTTTTGGCGTCAATTTTCGTATCAATTTTAATTGAACCGTCATATCCGCCCAGTGCCAATTAACCACCTCCCTGCCAGGCTTTAAGAAACTCTTTCATGGTTTCGTCATCTTCGTCATCTTTGCCCAAATCAAATATGTTTTCAGCCGCTTTCCACACTCCCCACTCTTCCGGGGTGAGCTTACCTTTCTTCTTCTGCTGCCTTAAATAAATCATCCTGCTGAAAAAGCAATCCTCTTTAAGGTCCATAAAAAGCCAGCAAAATTTCCACCAGTGCATATAATCAATGCTTTCAAGGTCAATGCCGTGGGTTTGATTAATTGCCGTGAATATGAATCTTGCATCTTTTTCAAAAGAATAGAGCCTGCCGCTAAAAGCAGCAGACTCTTCACTTTCTTTAATTTCTTCACCGCAGTTTAAGAACTTAACGCCTACTTGACACGCCTGTTCGAGATTCGGCGGTATATTATTGCCGAACAAGAGCCGCAGCATAATAATCTGCTTTTCCTGAGGCAAAAGTTCTTTATCCTCAAAAGCGGTTATTATTTTCAGGCAGTTTCTGAAATCGGAGTTTATTTCATAGCGCACCCCATCAACCTTTACGGCGGTGGGCAGCTTTTGAATTAAAGGGTTCATGACATTACATCCGCTTCGGAAGCAGAAGCAAGGTATTTGCTCGTTTTGTCATCTCTTGCGGATTTGATAAACGGAGTTACACCGTCAAAGAACTGTGAGAACATATCCATTGTATTTGCCTTGCCGAAAGCGGTATCTGAAGTGCCTTCGCCGAAAACGGAGTCGATTTTCTCACGCATATAACGGCATATCTTGCGGTTGAGTGCGATTTTCCCCTTTATATTTTTAGGCAAGCCGTGCCCATCTACATCCTTATTGGCATTGAGAACTCTTTCCTCGTTTCTGAACTCCTTTTCCTTTTTCTCGAAGTCCTCAAGAAGCTCAAAAAAAGCTTCAAGAAAAGAAATGTCATTGGGATTAAAGACTATAACCCTGTTTTCGTCATCGTTTATGAGAAGCCTTACTTCACCTGTATCAATTCTGATAGACTGCGCCATTTTATCACTCCTTTAATGTTATGCTTCGTCAGGCGTAAACTGCTTGGTGGTCGGGTCAAGGGTGCCGTAGGTACGTTCCCCTGTCCAGTGAAGGGTACAGGGAGCATTTACGCCCTTAATATCTCCGCCGAAGGAGGTAAGCTCCACAACCGCCTTTTGCTTCCACGCCCGTACCTTGCCGTCCTCGGTTGTCTTATAGAGTTTTGCCCATACAAACTCCTGTATTACATCGTCGCCGATGAGCTCCTTCTCCTCAATTTCGTCAAGCTTTTCGGAAAATTTGTTTCCACCGGTAACATAAATAGGGTCAAGGGATGTTGTCTTTTCGTATCCGTCAAGGGAAGTGTCACTGCTGCCGGTTATATCCTTAACGGTATTGATTTCAGCTCCCTGCTCAATGGCAGCGTCTTCTATACCCTTACCTATAAGCTCAAGGGTTTCATCAGCAGGCGAATAAAAAAGACAGAAATCTTTTCTCGGCTGCTTGCCCTGTTTGATTGTTTCAGGCATTTAATCATCCTTTCTGTAATGTTTTTCATAAAAGCATTGTATTTGTATCTGATAGCGCCCAGTTTTGCCGTCGGCAGAAAGCTGAAAGAGCATACCGTTCTGAGCTGTAATGTATTCCTCTTCGGGATTA
This sequence comes from uncultured Oscillospiraceae bacterium, assembly GCA_958451705.1. Lineage (GTDB taxonomy): Bacteria > Bacillota > Clostridia > Oscillospirales > Acutalibacteraceae > UMGS263. The sequence continues at coordinate 2,445 of CAUDRD010000050.1, read as the reverse complement.
TCTCCAAAGACAGGAGCTGTTCCGGCAAAAGACTGCTCTTCAATCCATGCCGTAAAATCCTCAAGAAAGCCGCTGCTTTCGAGGCGTACTATATCGTTAATGGTAAAACGCATTGCGTAAAGAGAAACATTATACTGCTTATATAAAATTTTGTTTCCCAGTATATCTTCCTCTGTACGGATAACGCTTTCTCCTGTGGGCATTATGCCGTAATCCCCCGGTTCAGCGTCAGTCCAGTCAATATGAATATCGTCCGTAAATTTATCTATACAAGGACACTTTGCAATAAATTCACGGATTTTTTCGAGCTTACTCATTTTCCGCCTCCCGCTCTTCTTTTTGCTCCCGCAATAATGGCGGGACCATGATCCGCTTTCATTCTCTCAAACCAATGTCCGCCCCTTTGCGGGTCATAATCTCTGTAATCGGCTGTGTCGTAATACTGTTTCTGAGCGTATGGAGCTATCCACGAAACCTCACCGCTGCCGATTTCCGTTCCCAGCGTTCCGCTTTTCTTCAGCATACTCGTCTGCATTGGGACATACGGGTCGGAAAGGCGGAGCACCTGAGTATCTACAAAAATCTGCGCCCGTGAATACTGACCATTCCATTTATCGGAAAAATCAGGGTTCCATGTAAGCTTTGCCTTTCCGTTTTTGGTAACTATAATCGAACCTTTAGGCGTTGTTATTTCGGCTTTGCTCATTTTAAATCCGCTCTCCAATGTCTGACAGCGGCGGAACCTATTCGATTGTCAGAGACTGAAACCACCGTATAGACTCTGTTGTTTTTAAGAAAATCCGTAATTGAGGTGATTTCCTCCTCAAATTCTCCCACCGCCGCAAAGGTTTTCTGGGGAATGAGCAAAGGCTCCTTTTCGCTGTCGGGGATTCTTAATACAAAGTAATCGGCGGACACAAGTCCTTTTTCGGTTGCTGTCCTTACGGTTTTACCTATGAGAGAACAGTTTCTGAAATTTTCGGAAACATACTTGCCGTCAATGTAATTGATAAGTGTAACCGATGTATTATTTACCATGTGTCACACTCCTGCATACATTAGGTTTTCAGGAAAAGTAAGATACTGTCTGCAAAGGGAAAGTATTTTTTCCTGCTTTTTCTGCTCTGCATCCTGACGGTATGAAACAGAATAGCCGTCATTGCTTTCAGAGACTATGTTTGCGGACTGAGAAGAAAAAGAAACGAGGGCGTCAATTATCCTGCATTCACACATCTTTACCTTTTCCGCCATTTCTCCCGTTGCTCCGGCAGCCCTGCCGAAGGTGTGAAAGTCAATAATGGCGGCTGCCTCTTCGGCTTTGTCCGTATATTCATCGAATGAAACAACATCACTTCCGAACCTGTCAACGTAAAAATCATAATCGCTGTACATTTAACGCCCTCCTTTCCGTCAACCGCCTACTGTTTTGCGAACAAGTCCCAGGGCAGGGTTTGTAAGCTTATAGCCTACATTAAGCTCTACCTGAGCCTTTGTACCCACAAAGTTTTCGCTGTCTCTGAGTCTTACGGTTTCAAAGTTGGGGATAACAGAAAGAGCAGCGTGGTTGTACATGATAAAATCGATACCTGCAAAGGCTACGGTTTTAAGAGAACCTGTGCTGTCGTAGTATTTTGCGTTGGTTGCTGAAAGTCCGACTGCCTCAATAAAGGTGAAGCCCAGCCAGTTGCCCACATTACCGGAAGCTGCGATGCGATCATTTGTATTGGGAGTAAACTCCTTGCCGGCAGCTTCAAGCACAAGAGCGTAAAAGTCGGGAGAGCACATCATTATATCAGCTATGCCTTTCTTCTTTACAAATTCTTTGCGTACGGCAATGATGTCTTTCTTCACGGTATCCGCTGTCATTGCAGTTGTAACGGAACTTACGGCGCTTTCCTGTACAAGACAGGCCAAAGCCGCCTGCTGTCTGCCCTCGTTTGTCTCCTTAATGGCAATTGAAAGGTTTTCATTTGCAAGGTCAATGCCTACTGCGGCGGCCTGCACGCCATAGATCTTCTTTGACTTCTGGAAATTGTTGTTGAGAAGAATCTGGATAAGCTCATCCTGAGTCTCTTCATCGGAAAAATCTCTTCCGGGCTTTCCCACCTCACAGGCGGTTGTTTTGAGTTTGTGAACGTAGATGCCTCCAGCAGGTCCTGCCTGATATTTGTCGGTACAGGTTACGCCGGGGACGAAAATTGAACCGTAATAGAGATTAGGTTCAAGAATGGATGAATATTTTTCATCTACATTCTGATTGTTGTACATTACTGGCATAAAATCTTTTTACCTCGTTTCCTTATTATTTTTTGTAAAAGGGATTGTTTGCATAAAAGCCGTCCATATAGGCCTTTGCGTCGCTTATCTGCGGAGCCGGTGAGCCGGGAACCGATATTGTCGGCGCAGGTTTATCACTGTCGAAAAGATAATCATTTTCGGCCTTTA
>CAUDRD010000049.1 GCA_958451705.1 uncultured Oscillospiraceae bacterium | reverse complement strand
AGGCCTTCAATGAGACGGTCACCCATCTGACCTGCAACCTGGCAAGCGTTTCTCTTTTCAATTTCTTCAAGGGTGTAGTAACCGGCAACACAGCTAAGGGGGTTAGCAGCCATTGTGCCGCCTACGAGAGCCTTCTTAGTCTTTGAACCCTGAAGTCCTGCGCCGAGGAACTTCATGTACTCTCTCTTACCGCCGAGTCCGCCGGCTCCTGGATATCCGCCGGCGATAACCTTACCGAATACTGTAAGGTCAGGAGAAACTCCGAAGTAACCCTGAGCACCAGCCATACCGATACGGAAGCCTGTAACAACCTCATCGAATACGAGAAGTGCGCCATACTTACGGCAAAGCTTTTCAACGTTCTTGTTGAAGTCCTTATCAAGAGGACGTGTGCCGCTTTCGGGACCGACAGGCTCAATGAAAACAGCAGCTGTGCCGCCTCTGAACTGATTGAGCTTGAGTTTCTTCTCAAGGTCGTTCAGGTCATTGGGGAAGAACTCCTGTGTATCCTTGAATATGTAAAGGGGAACACCGTTTGCCTGTGTGAACTTTGTGCCGGGTACGCGGATACCGTAAGCGAGCTGATCGCTCCAGCCGTGGTAAGCTCCGCCCATCTTAAGGATGTACTTTTTCTTTGTTGCAAGACGTGCTACACGAGCGGCAGCCATGCAAGCCTCAGTACCTGAACCGAGCATTCTGAACATATCAACTGACTCGAAAGAATCAACAATCTTCTTAGCAAGTTTATATTCATACTCATGGAAAAGACCTGTTGAAGGGCCGCAATCGTTAAGAAGTTCAATAACCTTTTCACGTACAACGGGGTCGTTGCTTCCGAGAACGGTGGGACCGCCTGCCTGCAGGAAGTCATAATACTCGTTGCCGTCGATGTCATAAAGTTTTGCTCCCAAAGCCTTTGTGAATACAAGGGGGAAGGGATAGTTGAAAGCGAGGTTGTGCTGAACGCCGCCGGGAATAACCTGACGAGCCTCTTCAATCATAACCTTTGATTTTGCGCACTTTACGTCATAGTACTCTTTTTCGTACTTAGCAAGTGCATCGGGCTTAATGGTGTAGATGGGCTTTTTGATAAGCTCATCAAGCTGTTTTGTAACAGCAGCTGCATCATGGTAATTTGTAATTGCAAATCTGTTATCCATTTTGCTGACATCCTCCTGTTTCGATAAATTTAGATAAATTTTGAAATTTTCCCCGTAAAGGTGAATTTCTGCTCACCTTTAGTATATCATATAAATTTTTTAAGTCAAACACTATAAGAATATTTTTGAAATTTTGTAGGAATTGATATTTGCAAAAGGAAATCTTTGTGATAAAATTACAATATAAAGTGAGTGAGTGCTCATATTTTGAGCGCAGCGGACCATAACGCCGTGTTTTTTATTGTAAAAAGTGAATGTCCGCCATAAAATTAAATGTTATATACCCGGAGGATTTACCCGATGAATTCAGAAAAATCCATCTGTTACCATAAGAGCACTTTCGACAATATTCCCCCTGAAAAGCGTCAGAGGATACTTGATGTAGCAACAGAAGAATTTGCGAATCGAGGTTTTGAAGGAACAAATATAAACGTAATTGCAAAAAAAGCGCAGGTAAGCGTTGGTTCTCTTTATAAATATTTTGATACTAAGCAGGATCTTTACCTTACAACTGTAAGGGTCGGTATAGATAAATTAAAGGCTATTCTTTACGAGGTTGCCGGTACCGATGAAGATGTTCTTTTGAAGCTTCGCGATGTAATAAGGGCAATTCAGAAAACTTCAAGAGAGTATAATGTTTTACTTAAACTTTATAATGGTATGACAGGTGAGAGCAGTTCAGAAATGCTGAGCGCTCTTTCAAGAGATATGGAATCCGTTTCGGCAAAGCTTTATGCGGAACTCATAAGAAAAGGACAGCAGTCCGGAGAAATCCGCAGGGATTTGAGCCCGGAAATGGGAGCTTTTCTTTTGGATAACCTGTTTATGTCATTGCAGTTTACATATGCCTGCGATTATTATTCGGAACGTTTTAAGGTTTTTGCAGGCGACGATATTTTTGACAGGGACGAGTTTGTGACGGAAGAGATGATAAAATTCATCAAATCGGCTTTTGTGTCAAAAGAAGAGAAAAAATAATTCTGCTTTAAAATACCTAAATTACAGGCGGTACAGTTAGCAGATTATTTGTCCGAATTTGAAATTGATTGCGTAATTAATTTTAGGGAAAAATGTTGCTTAATTGTCTACATAACGTTTCCCTGTGAAACAGCAAAACCTTTCCGCTTATTTTCGGAGAGTCGTTATTTCATTTTACCGGACGATATATAAAAATGTTACAGGGGGAATATTATGAATAAGCCAACACTTGTTATGGCTTACGACGTAGGAACTACAGGGGTTAAGACATGTCTTTTTGAGATTACGGATACGATTAAAATTGTCGCTTCCGCAATGGAGGGATATGATCTCTACGTTTTGCCGGAAGGCGGTGCGGAGCAGGATCCGGCTCAGTGGTGGAGCGCAATGTGTTCAACCACCAAAGATGTTATTGCAAAAGCAGGCATAGCTCCCGAAGAAATTAAAGGCGTTTCTTTCTGCTCACAGATGCAGGGACTTGTTCTCGTTGATAAAAACGGAGAGCCTGTAAGAAGAGCTATGAGCTATATGGATCAGCGTGCCCGTGAAGAACTTCAAAAAGGTATTGCTTACGGTCCTCAGATTGCAGGGGCTAACATTTTTAAGCTTCTTAAATCTCTTATGATAACGGGAGCTGTTGCGGCAAGCGTAAAGGACCCTGTGTGGAAATATAAATGGGTTGAGGCTCACGAGCCGGAAAACTTCAGCCGTGTATACAAATGGCTGGATGTTAAAGAGTATCTTATCTGCAAGCTTACAGGCGAGTTTATTATGACTCAGGACTCAGCCTTTGCAAGTTTGCTTTACGATATACGCAAGGGCAAAGAGGATTGGAGTCCGGAAATCTGCAAAATGCTTGGCGTAAACACCGATCATCTTGCCAAAATTATAAAGTCGACGGATAAAGTCGGCGGCGTTACCGAAAAGGCAGCCGCAGAAATCGGACTTGCACCGGGAACGCCTGTTTTCGGCGGCGGCGGAGACGCTTCACTTATCGGTGTAGGAGCAGGTTCCGTTAAGGTCGGCGATACCCACATTTACTCCGGTACATCCGGCTGGGTATCAACTGTTGTGGATAAGAGCATTGTAGATACAAGTGCCATGATCGCCGCTGTTGTAGGCGCAGATGAAGGCAAGTTTAACTATTTTGCAGAGCTTGAAACAGCCGGTAAATGCCTTGAGTGGGTTAAGGATCACCTTGCCCTTGACGAAATAGGTATTTACCTTAAAAAGACTCACGTTGCAGAGTCTCCTGAAGTGGTTTATACAAGTCTTTATGACTATATGACAGATGTAATTAAGACTGTTCCGGCAGGCTCAAACGGAGTTATATTCACTCCTTGGCTTCACGGTAATCGCTGCCCCTTCGAGGATCCTAATTCAAGAGGTATGTTCTTCAACATAAGCCTTGATACAGGAAAAACCGAGCTTATCCGTTCTGTTCTTGAAGGCGTTGCTTATCATATGCGCTGGCTTCTTGAAACACAGGATAAAAAGGTTAAAACTTCCGATCCAGTAAGATTTGTCGGCGGCGGAGCTCTTTCCGACGTTACAAGTCAGATCCTTGCCGACTGCATAGGACGTAAGGTTGAAACTGTTGAAAGTCCTCAAAACGTAGGTTCAGTTGGCGCTGCCGTTGTTGTGGCGGTAGGACTTGGAATTATTGATGATGTTTCTCAGGCAGGCAAGCTTGTAAAGCCCAGCAAGAGCTTTGAGCCCAATCCGGCAAATAAAGCTGCTTACGATAAGGGATTTGAGACTTACAAGGTGCTCTACAAGACAAACAAGAAAAATTTTGCGCAGCTTAACGGCTGAAAATACTGAAATATTGCGGGACTGTAAAAGCGGTCCCGCTTTTGTTTACGAAAGGCAGGTTAACATGACTAAGCTTAAAATTTTCACTTTAAACGTTTGGAGCGGTTTTCGCTATAACGGTTTATTGAAGCTTGAAGAATACGAAACTCCCCAGGAGAGGGAAAGACGTTATCAGGGTCTTTGCCGTGAAATCAGAAGCCTTGACCCAGATGTGATTTTCCTCAATGAAGTTAATCCCATGTTTAAATATGCCGGCCGCCTTTCAAAGGAGCTTGGTTATGACTGGATAGGTCATATGGGAGTTGCGGGAGTGAGAGCTTTTGGAGTCGGTTTTCCTGTAAAAATTAGTGAAGGCGATGTCATTATGGCTAAAAAAGAGCTGAATCTGCAATATTGCTCAAGCCGTCATCTGGGTGGAAAGGGATATTGCGGAAATTACTTTTCTTTTCACTTTGACAATCTTACTCAGGGTGTTCTCGGAAAGATTGCAGTGGAGGAGAAAGAGGTTTATCTTTGCTGCACACACTGGATAGCTGCGCCGAAGGTCAGCGAAGATAATTTTCAAAAGCTTTCTGAATTGTGCGAAAAATGGAAGTTTGATAAAAGTGAAATATCAGCGGCAAAAGAAAAGCTCCTCGAAATAAATGATGTTAAACTTAAGGAAGCTGAGAGGCTTTGTACATGGCTTGAAACTAAGGTGAAGCCCGAAACTCCGCTGATTGTCGGAGGAGATTTTAATGCCGAAGCTTCTTGGAATGAGCTCACCTATCTTACGGAAAAGGGTTACAGGCGTTTAATTCCAGATGACGGCGGTATATGCACCTGGGATCCGCGTTTCAACACTAATTTGCAGAAATATTATGTGGATGAAACTAAAATCAAACAGAAAAGTCTCTATCATCAGCTTGATGCACAGGATGAAATGCCGGCCAGAAATATAGACCACTTTTTTGTCAGAGGCATTGAACCGGGAAAAGATGAAATGTGCCGTGTTGCGGCAACGGACAAGTTCCGAGAAAACAGCATTTCAGACCATCACGGACTGGTTTGTGTCGTAAACATCTGAGAGAGTCTAAATTGTGCAATTTTTATATGTTAATTTGTGCAAAATTATTAGCAATTTTATAAATAAAATGCAGAAAATTTCTTTAAATATTATGTAATCTGTTGAATTATTACAGAGCTGATGTTATATTATCTAAAGTAAGGACCATTGAGGAGGTATTACTATGGATGATACATACAGCCTTCAAAACCGTAGATTTGTAGGAGTCAAAGAGACTTTGATTTACGGTTTTGCAAATGGCGGACAGTGCATGAGCTACACTTTTATGTCCTCTTGGCTCGTGTACTTTTTTGTCAGCGTTTTTAAAATTGATCCCGAAGCCGTATCGTTTATGATATTTGTGGTAGGTATTTGGGATACAATCAACGACCCGATAATGGGTTCCATTATTGACCGTACAAGAACAAGGTTCGGAAAACTGCGTCCTTGGCTCCTTATTGTGCCGATACCCCTTGCAATTGCAACAATAATGCTTTTTTCCGGTCCTGAGCTTTTATCGGACGAACCTGTAAACTCCGTAAAAAGAATAGTTTACATGTATGTGTCGTATATAATTTGGGAGCTTTTCTATACAATCGGCGATGTTCCCTTCTGGGGACTTTCTGCGAGTATCTCCCCGAACCCTAAAGAGCGTACAAACGCCATAACTTCGGCAAGATTTATTTCCAGTATTCTCGGCGGTCTCCCCGGAATAGTTATATCTCCCCTTATAGATTTAGCTAAAGACGGAAAAATCGACGTTCCTCTTCATACCATGTTCTTTGTAATGGGAATAGTCGTATCTGTTGTAGGTATGGCGATTTTCTCCCTTGCCGGAATATTTGTAAAAGAGCGAGTTGTAAGTCTTTCAGACGAACCTAAGTTTACGGATAGCATGCGCTTCCTTTTCAAAAATAAGCCCCTTATGATGATAATTCTTTCAAATGTTCTCGGAGCTTTAGGGGGAATCGGAGGCATATTCTCCACTTACTATTATATTGATGTTCTCGGTTCTGCAACGGTGTCTCTGTTTATCGGTATACCGGGAACAATTGTGGGCTTTGTGTCTTACCTTATGATTCCATATTTCAAAAAGCGCTGGGATAACCGTAAGATTATGATTCTTACAGGACTTTACACTGCGGCAATACCAATAGCGGTATATTTTGTAGGAATTAAGTTTGCTTCAAATATGTGGGTTATAGCTCCGGTGCTGGCAATACAGGGAGCCCTTACGGCAGTAGTGAGCGCCGTAAGAATGGTTGTGCCTACTGAAATGATTGCCGATACCGTTGACTATATGGAATGGAAAACCGGAAAACGTAGCGAAGGCATGGCTTTTTCAGTACTTACCTTTGTAGGAAAGCTTTCGGGTTCTATTCAAAAATCTATTGGTACAGCTCTTTTAGGTGCAAGCTTTGTAGGTTACATTATAGTTGAAGGTGTTGACCATGTACCTCAGTCAGATGCCACAAAAGCCTGGATTTGGGCCTTCTTTACAATTATTCCCGCTGTTCTCGGTTTGTTGGGCCTGGTTCCCTATGTAGCGTATGATCTTGTTGGTGATAAATTAAAGAAAATCCGTGACGATCTTGATGTAAGGCGTGTAGCCGTTGTTCAGTCCGAAAATGACGGAAAGGCCGGTGAGTGATAATGGCAAAATGTCCAAAGTGCGGAGCCAAGATATCTCCCTTTGATTGGAGAGCAGACTGTAAAAACTGCGGAGCCAATCTCATGACTTATAATATGGAGTCCCGTCTTGATGAAGACGAGAAAAAGGCGGCAGAGGAGTATGAAAAGCTCGATAAACTCATTGCAAAATTTCAGCCTCTTATTGACGCTTTCAAGAATATCGGAAAAAAGATAAAGAGTAGGATAAAAAGGAAAAATAAAAATTCATAAAGGAGAACGGTATATGAAAAGAGCAATTAAAATTATAGCTGCTGTTCTTGCTGCTTTGATATTGACCATGGGATTTTCCGCCTGCGGTTCAGCAAAAACCCCTGAAGCCGCTGTCGAGGGTCTGTTTGATGCTCTCAAAGATCAAAATTTAATCGAAGCGGCAAAATATGTTGATTTAGAGAGCATAGAAAATTTAATTTCGGATAAAAGCAAGGTCGAAGATGCTCAGGCGTTCTTAAAGGAGATAGGCAAAAAGCTCGATTACGAAATTATATCCTGTGAAGAGGTAGACGAAAATACGGCGAAAGTCAAAACCAAGGTTACCTCTATAGATATGGCTCAGGTTATGAAGGAGTACATATCTCAGGGAATGCAGTACAGCTTATCCTCTGTGTTCGGTTCCGGCGTTGCAACCGATGAAGAAAATCAGGAATGTATGGAGAAGCTGTTTATGGAGTGCCTTACTAAAGATGATATAGGAACTGTTACAAATGAAATCGACGTCACCGTCGAAAAACAGGACGGTAAATGGAAGGTTAACGCAGACAATACCTTTAACGATGCCGTGCTTGGCGGTATAACCCATACTGCAGAAAGTATTTTGTCGGAATTTGGCGATGCTTTACTGGGCAGCTTTGAAACAGAAAGTTAAAAAAACAGAGCCGAAGCTTTTTGCTTCGGCTCTAAATTTTTTTAAAGATCTTATTTTTTTCTTTCTTTTTCTTCTGAAGGTTCCTTTTCTTCCGTCTGTTTAGGCTCTGCCGCAGAGGGAAGAATTTCTACCTTGACCTTTCCTATACGTCTGTCCTCAACGCTTAAAACGGTAAATCTGAAATTCTCAAATTCGAGGCTGTTCATTTCGCCGTTTGCCGGTAAAAATCCAAGTCGGCTGATGATGTATCCTCCGAGAGTGTCGTAGTCGCCGTCCGGGAAAGTTGCGTTTATAAGGTCACCGACCTCTTCAATATCCGTTGTGCCGTCTATTGTAAAGGTAGCGTCATCTATTCTTGATATTTCTTCAGATTCGTTGTCATATTCGTCCTGAATATTTCCGACTATTGCTTCAAGAAGATCTTCCAAAGTTACAAGACCGGCTGTGCCGCCGTACTCGTCAACGACTATGGCCATCTGTACATGACTTTCTCCCATTTCTTTAAAGAGCTTTCCGCACTTTTTGCTTTCAGGGACATAGTATGCTTTTCGCATTATGGAGCGAAGACCGTTTTCCGGCAAACTTTTTCCTATATAAGGAATCAAATCTTTTATATATGCAATTCCTATTATGTTATCAGGGTCGTCGTCATAAACAGGGATTCTCGAATATCCCCGTTCAACTGAGAGATCAATAACGTGCTGTAAGCTGTCGTTTGCTTCAACAGCGTACATATCGGTTCTGTGGGTCATAATATCGGAAACGTCGATGTCATCAAATTCAAATATGTTATCTATCATCTCTTTTTGGGTATCTTCGATAACGCCTTTTTCCTGACCGACGTCTACCATCATTCTTATTTCTTCTTCCGTAACAGTCTCTTCGTCTGAGTTAGGATCGAAACCAAATATCTTTACAACAAGGTTAGTTGAAAATGAGAGAAGCTTAACTGCCGGTTTTGTAATTTTAGCAACAAAGAGAAGGGGACCTACTGCAAGAAAGGAAATCTTTTCCGGTATCTGCATAGCAATGCGCTTAGGTGCAAGTTCACCGAACACCAGAGAAAAGTATGACATTATAAGAGTTATAAGTACAACCGAAATGCTGTGAACAAGTGAAATCGGTATTCCGTCAGGTAAAACAGGAGATACTGCATCGGTAAGCCGCTGGGCAAAGACCTGGGAAGCAGAAGCAGATGTTAAAAATCCTGCAAGAGTTACACCTATTTGGATTGTGGAAAGAAAACTGCTTGAGTTCTCCGTAAGGCGCATAATCTGTTTTGCTTTTTTGTGACCGTTTTCTGCCATTTTCTCAATTTTGCTGTCGTTGAGGGAGATAATGGCTATTTCCGACATTGCAAAAAATGCGTTAACTAAAATGAGTACAAAAAGAAGTACAATTTGTAAAATCAGGCTTGTAGACCCGGGGTCATCCATATTGGATTTGCTCCTTTCAATTTTTAATTATCATATATTATAAGCATGAAAGGGTTATGTGTCAAATCGTATAGTGCAAAGTGACAATTTTTTTGGAAATATGACAGAAGTTCCTAATATAATAGTAGATATGCCGAAAGAATGTGTTATAATATAAAGACTAAAAATACAATGCG